>JACMJP010000362.1 GCA_014380545.1 Chitinophagales bacterium
ATTTTGATCAACTTTGCTTGTATCGGGTTTTGTGAATTGATTATCTATAATAGCATAAATAATATTTGAATTATTTTGTGCTACAGAAATTCCAATTCTGCCAACTCCATCACCATTCGGAAATCCGGAATTGGTATCTGTAATTAATTTCCATGTTTCACCACCATCAATAGATTTATAAATTCCTCCGTCACTTCCATTTTCAATAAAATCCCATGCTCTTCTTTCACGGTGCCACATAGCAGCATATAACACATTTGGGTTTTCAGGGTCAATATCCATGTCAATACCACCTGTATTTTCATCAACATATAAAGTTTGCTCCCATGTTTTTCCGCCATCTGTTGTTTTATAAATTCCTCTATCCTTATTTGGAGAATATAAATGGCCGAGCACAGCAACATAAATAATATTATTATTTGAGGGATGGATAATTATTTTACCAATATGATGTGATTCCGGTAAGCCAATGTATTCCCAGCTTTTACCATTATCATTTGATCTGTAAATTCCGTTTCCTGCATAACTGCTTCTTGATGAATTTACCTCACCTGTTCCAACAACAATTAAATTATTTTGCCAGTCAACAGCAAAATCACCAATTGTAATTACATCTTCATGATCAAATATGGGTGTGAATGATTGTCCGTTATTTTCAGTGTACCATAATCCTCCGCTTGCATAACTTACATAAAACTTTGTCGGATCATTAGGATTTACATCTACATCAGTTACTCTTCCACTCATGATCGTCGGGCCAATATTTCTGAATTGTATATTGCTTACAAGAGAGTTTTCTTCGAGTGTTTTTCTTTTTCCCAAGCCTTTCGTTCTTTCATCGGCAGAAGTCGGATTTACCTGCACAAATGCATGCATTGTTATAAATAAACCAAAAGTGAACAACTGAAATTTTTTCATATAAAAAGATTATGACTTACAATGGTAGTAATTGCACGAGTATTTTACAAAAAAGAAACGTTAAGAGATTTATTAAAGCCCTGTTTCAATCCTTTTATCATTCCTGCTCCACTCACTCCAGGAACCGACGTATAATTTGACACCAATAATACCAGCTTGCTCCAGTGCAAGAATTGTATGGCATGCTGTAACTCCTGAACCGCACTGGCAAATAATATTTTCAGGAGAAAAATCTTTTAATAATATCGCATATTTATTTTTCAATACTTCATCAGAAATAAAATTACCATCAGCATCAAGATTTTCAAGATAAGGAATATTAATAGCACCGGGTATATGTCCTGCAATAAGATCTATCGGTTCACTTTCTCCTTTATATCCGTATGCTTCTCTTACATCAATTAATAAAGATGTCTTATTTTTTAATGCACTTTCCAAAGCATTCATTTTTATCATTGGCATTTTCCATTCGGTAACCGGGTAAGCAATTATAGTTGAAGGATAATTTATTTTATCAGTTACCGGAAACCCGATTTTAATTGCTGCATTTAATCCTCCATCAATAACATATATATGTTTATGACCAACAGCTCTCAGCATCCACCAGAATCTTGCGGCTGCCATTGCTGCATTTTTATCATCATACACAAATACATTTGATTTTGTATTTATTCCAAGTTTACCGAGTGTAATTGCAAATTGATGTATATCCGGTAACGGATGTCTTCCTCCGTCTGCCGCATCAGGTTTTTTATTTGATAATTCAGTTTCAAGATCAACATGCAAGGCATTTTCCAAATGTCTCTCCGAATATCTTTTAAAAGCATCTACCCCACCTCTTGCATCAACTATCACTGTATTTTTATCATCCTTAACTGATAAAACTTGTTGGGCGCTTACAATTGGTTTCATATTATTTAATTTATGATAAATAAAAATTAAATTGCATTATTTTTTTCATCATGGAATATTCTGTACCTCACCCATATTCTTGTCCCTATATAAACCGGCGTTATTAATATTATTGCAACCACTAATAAATAAGTTAACCCACTTAAATGGTTACTAAAAAATGTAGTGATCAGAATTGCTATTACTGCGGTGTATAACATGTAGCAGAATTTTTTCATTACCGGTATTTCTTCATCCTCCTGTTGCAAGGTATACGTAATTCCAATTATGCACAATAAGATAACTGCTACTGCAATTCCAAAAATATATCTTACATCATTGTGTGTTTGCATTTCTGTTTCACTCACTATCATACTGATAGAAGCACCGGATGCTGCAAATGCACCAAGTAGCGGAATATTTAATACGTTATACAAGAGAAAGAAATTGTAACCGGGCTTCACTTCACTGTCTCCCGTCATATCAAAAAATATCCACCATAATAAAAATGCGATTAAGATCGCAAGCATAAATGTTATCCAGATCATTGAACTCTTATCATGCACATCAGAAATGCCATTTACAATACCGAGAATATTTTCTCCTAAAACAATAATTGTAAACAGCCCAAATCTTTCTACCATGGATGCAGATGTTTGATATGTAACTCCCCTTCTTTTTAATTCCTTTACTACAGAGGGCCCGGATATAATTACAACACCATAATTAATTGCTAATGCAATGCCCCATAAAATATTTGCTGTTGAAAAATCTGTAAATACAGATAAAATAAATAACACTATTGATACGGGATAAAACATTACATAATACCTGTTTAATTTTTTATGGCTGGGATCATAATATCCTGCACTCCACCATAAAAAAGTAATAATGCCCTGAATAATGGCAAATGCAATTGCAAAACTTTTATGATAACCATTAAATACATCATGCAGTGTAATTGTTACTGCTGCAACAGCAAGCATTTGCAATAAAGTAAAATATCTTGTTCTTATCCCTTCACTGCCGTGCGTATCATGATAATAACTGCCGTTCATCCATGACCATAGTATTAATACAAAAATAAAAAATACATAACCCAAACTATTCCAGGTCGGGTGCAGGGCAATATGATGTGTTAATTGTGCAATTGCAGCAACATACACAAGGTCGTAAAATAATTCCAGCCAGCTTATTTTACGCTCCTGTAATTTATCATCAAATCTTCTTGGCGGTCCCCACCAGATGTTTCTTTCTTTTTTATCCATTGCGCTTCTCTAAATAATAGATGATGCGAAATTATTTATCTTTATCAAAAAAATACTCTATGCTAAAGATTTACATTTTTCTATTGATGATTTTCTTTTCAGTGTACACAACTTCTGCACAACGCTCACAGGTTTTTGGCGGACAAGCAGCTTACAATAAAACCACTGAATGCATTTCAGAAATAAAACGCATTGAAATAAAACAAAAATTAAGTGCGAATATTGAAATGCTGAAAGAACAGGGAAAATTACACACTGCGAAAATTTCAGGAGGCTCGCCGCTGTTTGAATTTCCCATGCAATTTGCACCGGGTTTTGATGATTATGGTTTTTATTGTACTACAAATTTTGTTGATGAGAATGTGTTAAACCCCGGATTCATTACAGACTACAATTGCGGTTCAAGATCTTATGATCTTTCAGGATATAATCACCAGGGAATTGATTATGTGCTGTGGCCATTCGACTGGAACCTGATGCAGACAGGTGCAGTAGAAATTATCGCCGCCGCACCCGGAACAATCATCGGAAAGTACGATGGTAATGAGGATGACCATTGCGCATTTTCGAGCGATGCGTGGAATGCAGTTTATATTATGTATGATGATGGCTCGATTTCATGGTACGGTCACATGAAAAAATTTTCTACAACAACTAAAAGTGTTGGCGAAACTATGGCCGCAGGTGAATATCTCGGCTTAGTTGGAAGCTCGGGAAGTTCAACTGCTCCGCATTTGCATTTTGAAACGTATGATGCAGAAGGATTTTTAATTGATCCCTATGCAGGTGATTGTAATTTATTAAACACTGAAAGCTGGTGGGAAGATCAGCCATCTTATTATGATCCTAAAATAAATAAATTGCAAACACATTTTGCGCCGCCCGAATTCACTCCATGCCCTGATGAACATATTCTGAATGATGCTGATGAATTTAACGCAGGTGATCTGATTTATTTTGTAACATACTTTAGAGATCAGCGCAGTATTGATCTTTGCGAATTCAGTATTACAGATCCTGATGGAATTTTATTCGATAGCTGGGAATTTTACCAGCCTGCAGATTATTATATCGCTTCATACTGGTATTGGTCATATCCATTTCCTGATGATGCAACAGACGGCATCTGGACATTCGCCTGCACATTTGCCGGAGAAACTTATACGCATGAATTTGTTGTGAATAATGGTGCAGTTTCAATAAGTAACGAACAAAATAATTTTTTATTAAATCAAATTGTTCATAATGACGGAATTTTACATTTGAATATTCAATCTGCTATTTCTTTTGATAGTGAATTCTTTATTACAGATAATAGTGGGAGAAAAATGTATTCTTCAGAGGAAACTCTTTTACCGGGAGAAAACTTTTTTGAAATCTCTTCTGATCTTGCAAAAGGTATGTATATATTTTCTTTGGCTGCTGATGATAGAGCGCATCGAATTAATAAAAAGTTTTTTGTGGAATAAATTTATTTATTTCTTAAATTTTAAAATTAAGGTAGAGAAAATATCCAACTAATCTAAAAACATTTATCAATTATAAGGCTGTTTTCAAAGTTTATGAAATTTTCATATTTATTCAATACATATCTTTACTTTTTTATACTTTAATAAATTTCAAAAAATATTGTCGTCCGGAATTATTTATTGTAATAAAATATATTCCGTTTTCATCAGCTGTGATTGCGGGGAGCGGAAAAGAATTTACTGTAATAGTGATCGCATCAGCAGAAAAACAGCCGTCAGTATCAATGGTGCTTTCTTTATTAGATACGCATCATAATCACCCTGGTTCAATGTAAAATCTCCATCAGATAAATTTGTTTCTCCAAAAGAAATAAATGCGCCTGACGGCAATTGCAAAATGGCATTACCCACATCATCGCCACTTCCGCCAACTGTTCTTTGCCATAGGATGTCTGGTGCCTGCGCATTTGCAAATTAACTGGCAGCACTGAGTGCGACTGTCAGCATAAAATTGTGAAATTGATTTTTGTTTTTCATTGTAGTTGATTTTAATCCTTGCAGAAAGCAAGGCTGTTATAAATATGGATTTGAGATTGATTATTTCGAAATAATTAATTTTTGCGATTGATTAAATTCAGCCGATTTTATATTCAACAAATAAATTCCTCCACTTACATTATTACCGCTTTCATCATCTGCATTCCATGTTATTGCGTTTTCGCTTTCATTAAATATTCGATCCGCAAGGGTTTTAATTAGTCTTCCATTCAAATCATAAATTTTAATTGCGACGTTTTGCGATTCTTCTAATCCAAATGAAATGGTTGTTGAATTTGAAAATGGATTAGGGGAGATATTTATATTATTTTCAGATATTGAATTTGCAATTCCTTGCCTACAAACAATTTTTACTTTTGTATTGGCTGAAATAATGCTGCCACAACTGTTAGTTACTTTGCATTTGTAATTTCCTGTAGTTTTTGCAATATATGTTGATCCTTGTGCTCCGGCTATATCAATTCCATTTTTTTTCCATTGGTATAGATAACCCGATCCTACTGCAGTTAATATCACACTATCACCATCGCAAAATGATGTTGGGCCATCTGCACTTATTGAAACTGTTGGTGATGTGCAGGATGTTTCGCCGGTAAGGATTGGTTGATTGGGAATTGAATTATATGCGTAGTCTTTTATAGTAACAGTGGAGGATGTGATTCCAAGGGAAACATTTAACCTTGCCCAGGCATAATAAATAGTATCCCCAACATTTAGTTTAAGCCCGATATAACCATCACCAAAGCCCCAATGCCCAGAGTAGGAATTGTAACACTCACCAAATATACCAGTGTACCAATGATTGCTTCGCAGGACCTGATTTGGCGCTCCATTCCATACACATGTTTCATTAATTATAAAATCGGAATTATGCTTAGCCGGGTAACCTGCCGATTTGGAAACACTATTTGAATTTAACGGAGTAATCTTTACAAACTTATTCGAACCGCAACGCCCCCCACCTGCTGTGGTATTCGTAATTTTAAAATCATTAATACCGTCATTATTTAAATCTATGTAAAGGGTTCCACTGGTATATGTTTCATCAGGATCAACATCCGTATAAACAATTTGCGCATTTGCAATACAAAAAGATAAAATTGAAATATTAAAAGCAAGTAGCCTATTAAGTAAATTTTTTTTCATAGTTTTTGATTTAAGAGTGATTTATTATTTGTTGATACAAAGTTCCGTAGTGTTTGCTCTTGCATCAACAGCATAAACATGCAGTTTAATTACCCGCAATACGAATCTGAGCTTATGCACCTGCATATTTATGCGGTTAAAAGATGTACCTTACAGGTGTAATTTTGTTTTTAAAGCAGCTTATTGAAATTTTTATTCTCCATAAAAAATAATTTCTGTTGTGCATTGCGTTTAACCCGATGTTCAATTATTTATATTTTTATTTTATTTGGATTCCACTCTTTTGCGCAAAACAGCGATAATCATAAAATTCAATTCCATCAGTTTAGCACAGAGCATGGAATATCACAGAACTGTTTCTGGCATATTATACAAGATAAAAAGGGATATATGTGGTTTGGCACTACAAATGGTGTGTTGAAATTTGATGGTTATGATTTTACGATATTTCAGACAGATCCCGAAAATAAAAATGCCCTGCCTGATAGTTGGCTGTATGAAATGTGTAGCGATACAGAAGGAAATATATGGTTTATAGGGAGTGAAACAGGATTATTTAAATGTGATACTTACACCGAAAAATTTATATCTTTCCATCATGATAAGAATGATAAATACAGCATCCCTTCAGATTGCATCAGCTGCATAACAACTGATAAAAAAGGTGGTTTATGGATCGCAACCTGCGATGGAGATTTATGCAGATATGATGCAGCTACAAAACATTTTATTAATTATTCAGAAAATAATATGCTGCCCGACACCTTGTGCAGCAAAACAATTTATTCTTTATTGCTCGATCACAATGGTTTGCTTTGGATCGGAACAAATAAGGGAGTTAATGTATTTGATCCTGTTCACAAAACATTAATTGCTTACAAGCCAGGTGATGAAAATAATTTTGCACAATATTGTTCGGGCAATTACCTGTTTGAAGATCATGCAGGAAATATATGGATGAGTTTTGTTAATGGCGGAGTTAAATATTTAGATCCATCAACCGGTATAGTAAGACACTATGTTCATGATGATAATGAACTGCATTCAATCAGCAGCAATAATATCGGCAAAATTTATGAAGATCATAAAAATAATATTTGGATAGCTACATATAATGCAGGGTTGAATTTATGGCAGCCGGAAACTAATAACTTTTCCGTTTTTAAGGCTGATGCAGAAGATGAGAATGCACTGAGTGGTAATAATGTATCTACTATTTACGAGGATAACAGCGGAATACTTTGGATCGGCATGAATGGAGGCGGATTAAATACTGTGGATCTCAACGATAAAAATTTTGATATCTACAGAAAAGAATATGATAATGATTATGCTACGAATTTTCCTGTGTCAATGTATAAAGATCATGAAGGGAAAATTTGGATTGCTACATTTGGAGCAGGCATTCGTTCATTTGATCCGATCACAAAAAAATTTAATTCTTTTTTATTCGAAAATAATAAAGTCGATAATAAAGGTTTTAATCTTTCTATGGTGGTGTTCGAAGATTCCAATAACACAATCTGGGCAGGCACACTCAGTGAAGGGTTGCATGCACTAAATCAGGAAACAGGAATTTTTAAAACATTCCATTCTATAAGTGATAATGCAGACTCTACTATTTTTAATCAGATAAATTGCATTGCAGAAGATAATAACGAACGATTATGGTTGGGAACAAGCGTCGGCTTGAAATGTTTCGACCTGAAAACAAACAAATACGTTGGCTTTAATGATATCTACACCGATACCAACCAGCTAAGTAGTGATGACATTTCAAGTTTATATTTTGATGATGATGGCGTATTATGGATAGGAGGAACTTCGGGAGGTCTAACATTGTTCAGTCCTGCCTCAAATACTGTGAAAATCTATAAACAGGATGATAAAAATCCGAATTCAATAAGCAGCGATGCCATCACTTGTTTTTTTGATGATGAAAAGGGAAAGGTATGGATAGGAACAGACAATGGCGGTTTGAATGAATTCGATAAACTTAGTCAAAAATTTTCTTCATTCACAACAAAAAATGGTTTGCCTGGCAATTCAGTAAGAGGAATTCTTTCAGATGATAATGGAAATTTGTGGTTTAGCACGAATAATGGGATTTGCAAATTCACACCTCCATCAGGGGGAAATAATAATGCAGTTTGCCGCAATTATAGTATAAACGATGGATTGCCGGGCGATGAATATTTTTATAATACATGTGCAAAGGGTGATGGTGGAACATTATATTTCGGCAGTTATACCGGAATTGTATCTTTTAAGCCAAATGAATTAACAACTAACCAATTTATTACACCCGTGTTAATTACGGATTTTCAGATATTTAATAAATCAATTGTTTCAAATGATTCAAGCGGAATACTACAGATGCCGATTGATGAAACTGATGAGATAATACTCTCACATAAACAAAATGTTTTCTCGTTTACTTTTTCTGCATTGAGTTATGTGCATCCCGAAAAGAATCAGTTTGCTTATATGCTCGAAGGTTTTGATAAAGACTGGATTTATACTACTGCTTCAAAAAGATTTGCAACCTATACAAACCTGGATGCAGGTAAATATATCTTTAAAGTAAAGGCGAGTAATAACGACGGTATATGGAATGAAACACCGGCAGCTATCAAAATAACTATCACACCACCTTACTGGCAGACATGGTGGTTTATATCCTTGTGCGGAATTGCTGGAACATTGTTATTATACAGTTTTTATAATTATCGCATGCAAAAGAAACGGGATATCAGTCGCATCAGAAACAGGATTGCGAGTGACCTGCACGATGATTTGGGTGCAACGCTCAGCAGTATTTCAATCATGAGTGAAATTGTTCAGCAGCAAATTAAAAATGAATTACCGCAAGCGATTCCCATGCTGGAAAAAATCGGACTCAGTTCACGGAATATGATCGAAAATGTAAATGATATGGTGTGGGCAATTAATCCAAAAAACGACAGCTTTGAAAATATCATTAAACGCATGCGCACCTTTGCATCAGAAATATTGAGTGCAAAAGATATTGCGTTTAATCTTGATTTTGATAAAAATCTTCTTGACTCAAAATTGAAAATGGATACACGGCGAAATTTTTATTTGATCTTTAAAGAAGCCATTAATAATATCGCAAAATATTCTGAAGCTATGAATGCATTCGTCTTTTTAAAAAATAACGAAGATAATTTGATGATGATCATCAGGGATGATGGGAAAGGATTTGAAATAAATACTGTGGAAAAAGGCAATGGATTAGTCAATATGCAATTGCGGGCAGAGGAAATGAAAGCAAAATTTAATCTTGCATCAACTCCCGGCAAGGGAACTGTAATTGAATTGGAACTAAAAAATGCAGCACTATGAATATTCGTGTGGCCATATTTGAAGATAATAACTTGTTGCGGGAAAGTTTATTTCAACTTATTAACGGAACAGATGGTTTTTCTGCTATCGGCGCCTTTCATGATTGCCGTGATATACTGTTCAACATAAAAAGAGTGGAACCTGACGTTGTGTTAATGGATATACAAATGCCGGGTATTACAGGCATTGAAGGAGCAAAAATCATTCATGATAATTTTCCTGAAATTAAAATCATTATGCAAACAGTTGTTGAGGATGAGGAAAGGATATTTGCATCCATCTGTAACGGGGCATCCGGATATTTACTTAAAAATACTTCACCGGTAAGATTATTAGAGGCAATAAAAGATGTGTATGAAGGAGGAGCACCTATGACGCCATCCATTGCACAAAAAGTATTATTAAAATTCCGTCATCAGTCACCGCAAATAAATACAGATGATAATCTTACCCACCGGGAAAAAGAAATTCTCGAATGTTTAGTGCAGGGTATGAGTTATAAAATGGTAGCTTCTTCGCTTGCGATAAGTATTGATACCGTGCGGCATCATGTGCGCAACATATATGAGAAACTGCATGTGAATTCAAAAAGCGAAGCTGTCGTGAAAGCGCTAAAGGGAAAGATTGTTTGATGCGTTGTTGTTTGGAAGTATTACTACGCTCTCTCAACAATAAAAAACGGATTCAATAAATTTTCTTTATTGTATTGCAGATCTTTTTCTTCGCCGTAAATTTTTACTCTTGCACCTGCTTCTAATACCAATGCATGTCCTGCTGCAGTATCCCATTCCATTGTAGGTCCTAACCGTGGATATACATCTGCTTTTCCCTCAGCAACTAAACAGAATTTTAATGAGCTTCCCGCAGGAACAAAATTTACTGTTGCATATTTGTTTTCCATTTCTTTTAAGTAAGCGTCAAATTCAGGTGATGGATGTGAACGGCTTCCTATTAATGCAATCTCATTTTCCTTTGGTTCATTGATCATAAGTTTTGTTTCAACTCCTTGTTCATCATTTTTAAATGCACCTTTATTTTCAACTGCGTAATACATTTGGTTTTTTGCAGGGATTCCCACTACACCTAAAACGGGTTTTCCATTTCTTATCAAAGCAATATTCACCGTGAACTCACC
>JACMJP010000363.1 GCA_014380545.1 Chitinophagales bacterium
GCAGAAAATGATGAGCAGATATGAAAAAGAATTAAATGCAGTAATAAGAAAAAACTAAAAGTGTTTCAATTATGAATGAGGCGTTGTTACAATTAAATACCATGAAAGCAAACCTGGAAAAGTTGCTTAGGAGTTATACCGCAATTAAAAATGAAAATGAAATCCTGAAAAATCAAATTGATGCACAGCGCAAAGCAATGATGGAAAAAAATCAAAAAGTCTCTGAAATAGAACAACAACTTTCTTTACTAAAAACAGCACAAACAATTTCAAAACAAATTAATTCCACAGATATGGAAACCACAAACACTACAGAAAATGAAATATCTGAAAATAACCATGCAGTAAAACTCAAAATAAATGACCTGATAAAAGAAGTGGATAAATGTATTTCACTTCTGAATGCCTGATCCGGTCAGATGCTTACATCTGACTAAATAAATAATAAACCGATACAAAGTCAGATGGTAGCATCTGACATCAACATCACAAAAAAGTCAGATGCTATCATCTGACTATACTACAATTTGCTACTAAAATTTATTTATTTATTATAACCTTCATACTTTGTTTATCTGTTTCTGAAAATATATTTAGCATGTACATTCCATTACTCAAATCACTCACATCTAATTTTATTGAATTTTCACCTGAATGAACCACTACAGAATTTTTTTCTGCAACCACTCTTCCTGTAATATCTGTAATTTGAATTGTTGCATCTGCATTTTGCCCGGCAAACATTTGAATATTTAATTCATTTTGTGCGGGATTAGGATAAATTGCTAAGGATTGAATAAAATCAATATCGTTAATTGCTACAGTACCTGCAAATACATTTAAAGTAGTTGTATCAGCCGAGCATCCTGCAGCTATTAATATAACTTCATAACTTGCAGTATCCGGAAATGTATAAGTTGGAGTTTCTAAAGTACTGGTATCCGTATCTATTCCACTTACACCAAAATCCCAGAAATATTCATCTGCACCTTCTGATGTATTTTCAAATGTAATTGTTAATGATGCAGAACCGGATGGATAAGTAAAGCTTGCTGTGGTAGCAGTAATTGAACCGGAAATTGGAGTGCTATAATCTGTATTTTGAGGGTCCCAGTTTGTCCAGCATGCAGCCCAGTTTACATTACCGTCAAATGCCCCGGCATACGTAACATTGGTAAATCCAGTACTCACATCATCATCAGTAAAAGATGCTGCACCAAGAACAGGTGATCCTGTTTCTGGTCTGAGATCCGGATTTGAATAATTGTATGGATTTTTAAGCATTACATCTCCTGAAGTCGCTAAAGTAGAATTCCCAAAACCGGCAGTATTAAACCAACTACTAATATCCCATGTGCTTCCTGCAGCTACTTCAAAATTATTTGTATGCCCTGCAAGAATTGTATTTTTTACTTCCAATGTTCCGGCATCAGCATTTCCTTCACATCCGCTACCATCTATCATTATGCCTGAGGGGAAACCAATAATTACAGAGTTATGAATATTCTGCTGTGTATTTTTTTTAAAATTTGCGCCTCTTTTATAAAGGCTGTTGATAACATCGCCTGCGTTTTGTATAGGACCTATAATTGTTGCATTAGAAATAACTAAAGTTGTAAATGGTGTAGCCGAAGAAGCCGAAGGGTCGTTATCACTTTCAAAA
>JACMJP010000364.1 GCA_014380545.1 Chitinophagales bacterium
ATAAAGCCTCTGATCTGCTGCCCATGCGGATGATCTTCTTAATCCTTCAATTTTTGTGGACGAAATAATTTTTATATAGGAGCTGTCCAATAATTTATCCCTGTGTGTGAGATCTAAAATAATATTTGCTTTATCTGTTTTTGGAAATTGATACTTATGCATTCCTACTCTTTCTGTTGATGTTAATTCAACTTGTATTTTATCATCATTCAGAAAAACTGAGTAATAACCTGGAGTTGCATTTTCTTTTGCATGTGAAAATTTTGATGCATATCCTGTTTTCGGATTATTGCTCATCATATTTATTAATTGCGGTTTTCCCGTTGTTGGCATTAATAAAATATCGCAATAATCCGGTACGCCTGTTCCGCTCAGGTGTGTATGAGAGAATCCGTAAATAGTTGAATCGCTATAATGATAACCACTGCAGCCGTCCCAGCCTGATAGTCTTGTATCAGGACTTAACTGCACCATGCCGTAAGGCATTGTTGCACCGGGATATGTATGTCCGTGTCCGCCGGTTCCGATAAATGGATTTACTGACTGTGTATATTGTGCATGCATGCTGCCAATAAAAAGAATTAGGATAGAGAAAAAGATATACAAGTGGTTCATGGTTTAAAATTAGAAGTTTTTTGATTTTAATTGAACATGCTTAATCGATTATCTTTACAAAAATTTTTTATATGAACGTATTCGACCAGGTAAATGAAGACATGAAATCTGCAATGAAAAATAAAGAGGAAGGCAGATTAAGAGGTTTGCGGGGAATTAAATCAGCACTGTTACTTGCGAAAACTGAAAAAGGCGCAGCAGATATACTTACACCGGAAAAAGAAATTCAGGTGCTCCAAAAATTAGTAAAGCAACGTAAAGAAAGTTATGATATTTATGTGCAGCAAAACAGGAAGGATCTTGCTGATGCAGAAGCTGAAGAAATTGTTGTCATAGAAAAATATTTGCCAAAGCAAATGGATGAAAGCGAACTGCGCAATATTTTATCAGGAATTATTTCTAAAATTGGTGCTGCAGGACCACAGGATATGGGAAAAGTAATGGGTGCAGCAACAAAGGAACTTGCAGGCAAGGCAGATGGAAAAATGATCTCACAAATTGTAAAGGAGTTATTGAGTGGAGTGAGTTAATTAGGTTGACTGAATGGATTTGATAAATGCTATTATCAGAATTTAAAACTTCAATTATTTAAGAGCAGGAATATACCGAACACGGAAGCACTGAAAAACCGGAGCACTGTACTATGATACTTGATATAATATTCGCCATCATTTTAATTCTGCTTTTCATTCGTGGATATAAAAAAGGAATTATTCATGCAGTTGTTAGTTTGGTTGCAATTATTATTGGTTTAATGGTTGCAGTGCGGTTCAGTGAAGTTGCTGCGGTATACTTTGATAAGTGGTTTAATATTTCCTCAAGATATTTACCTGTTATTGCATTTATTGCTGTGTTCTTTGCTGTATATTTTATCTTCAGATGGCTGGGAGCAATGATGGAAGGAATTTTTAAATTGATAAAACTGAATTTTATCAATCAGGTGCTCGGCGGTTTGGTTTGGGCGGTAATTTGGGCAATGTTGTTCAGCACATTATTATTTTATGGCAACAACATGCAATTATTTTCTGATGAATTAAAATCAGATTCACTTGTGTATGAAAAAATAGAACCTTTTGCACCAGATGTAATTGCAGGCATCGGAAAAATAATTCCACCTGTGAAAGATATTTATAATGATCTGCAGCAATGGTTTAATGATCTTGAAATAAAAAAGCATGAACATCCTGTAATTCATGTTGAAGAAATAAACGCATGATCTTTCTGCTTGATAATTACGATTCATTCACTTATAACCTTTATGATTATTTATCACAAATAGGTTCAAAAGTTCTTGTTGAAAGAAATAATAAGATTACCGTTGAACAGATAAAACAATTATCGCCGCAGGCAATTGTAATTTCTCCCGGCCCTAAGACACCAAAAGATGCCGGAATATTAATGGAAGTAATTCATCATTTCCACAAAACAATTCCATTACTTGGAATTTGTTTGGGTTATCAGGGTATTGGTGAATATTTCGGAGCAACATTAATTAAATCAAAAATTCCAGTACATGGAAAAACATCCGTAATTCATTTTGATGCAGAAGATGTTTTTTTTGAAAATATTCCGCTACACACAGAAGTGATGCGTTATCATTCCCTCAATATAAAAAATATTCCGGCATCGTTAAAGGTAATTGCGCAAACTCAGGATGCGGAACCAATGGCTCTAAAGCATATTCAATTGCCAGTTTACGGAGTGCAATTTCACCCTGAATCTGTTCTTACACTTTATGGTTTTCAAATGCTGCACAACTGGTACCATGCCTGTGTTTTAACCCATATAAAAGTGTAACAATTTAAATATTTATATTTGTGCTGACACTATCATAAATATGGATCACACAATAACGGAAGAAAACGGTTTCAAATATGTAGAGGAGGGAGAGGGCAATGTGCTTATGCTTTTGCATGGATTGTTTGGTGCGCTGAGTAATTTTTATGATATCATTGAGCATTTTAAATTAACGCATAAAGTTGTAATTCCAATTTTACCGTTGTATGAATTACCGGTGGAAGAAACTACGGTAATGGGTTATGTTAATTATGTAGAAAGATTTGTTGCATATAAAAAGTATGATAAAGTAATAGTTCTCGGAAATTCCCTCGGGGGCCATATTGCACTGTTATATGCATTAAAAAATGCAGAAAAAATAAATGCTGTGGTTTTAACAGGAAGTTCGGGATTGTTTGAAAGTGCAATGGGTGATAGTTATCCCAAGAGAGGAGATTATGAATATATAAAAAGAAAAACAGAAGTAACATTTTACGATCCGAAACATGCAACAAAAGAATTAGTTGATGAGTTATTTGATATTGTGAATGACAGGAATAAAGTAATACGGGTTTTAGCAACTGCAAAAAGCGCTATTCGTCAAAACCTTGGAGAAGAAGTGGGCAAAATTACATCCCCAACTTTATTGATATGGGGAAATAATGATACAATAACACCACCATTTGTAGGAGAGGAATTTCATAAACTTATTCCGAATTCGAAATTAATTTTTATTGATAAATGCGGACATGCACCCATGATGGAACAACCTGAAGAATTTAATAAACACCTTGAAACTTTTTTAAAAGAGGTTGCATCAAATTAGTTTAATATTATGTCTTAGTTCATAAAGAACTCAAAAACACAAAACATCTCATGCTTGCAAAAGATAT
Source organism: Chitinophagales bacterium (assembly GCA_014380545.1). Classification (GTDB taxonomy): domain Bacteria; phylum Bacteroidota; class Bacteroidia; order Chitinophagales; family BACL12; genus JACMJP01. The sequence goes on from JACMJP010000364.1 coordinate 3,285, forward strand.
TATCTCAGAAAATATCCCGCCGTTGAAAACTAGTGATACGGGCGAAAAGGCTATTGAATGGATGTACGAATTTAAATTAACGCATCTTCCATTAGTAGAGAATAAAAAATATCTCGGGCTGGTAAGTGAAGATGATATTCTTGATTTTAATGATACGAAAGAACAACTCGGTAAATTCCTGAAAAACCTGAATAAACCTTATGTAATTGAAAGCGAACACATCTATGACGTAATGCGGGTGGCAACGAATTTAAGATCGAGTGTTATTCCGGTTGTAGATACGGAGATGAATTATCTCGGAATAATTACAACACAAAGTATCCTTTTCTATTTTTCAAAAATGACAAGTATTAGCGATCCCGGGGGTATTTTAATTCTGGAACTCAATTCAAAAAATGATTATGTGCTGAGTGATATTGCAAGAATAGTAGAGAGTAATGATGCGCATATCTTAAGCATGAATTTAAATACTGAAGCATCCGGCAAACATGTCGTTACACTAAAAGTGGATGTTGCTGAAATAAAACATATCATAGCAACTTTCGAAAGGTTTGAGTATGTGGTGCAGGCATATTTTGATGAAAGCGATATGAATGAAGTTTACAAAGACCGTTATGATGCACTCATGAATTACCTGAACATTTAAATGTGAAATATTTTTTAAGTTATATTTTCTTCCAGCTTTTTCTCCTTAATAATTTTTCAAACGCAAAAAATTTTTCATCAAATGTTTTCCAGACTGATTCATTAGCAGATACAATATTTGATAACAAGGAATTTATTATTGTTGATTCCATTAACATTCGTGGAAATAAAAAAACAAAAAATTATATTATAGAAAGAGAACTGACATTTGCAGTTGGCGATACACTTTTTAAAAATGAATTTGCTGAAGCAATTGAACGCAGCAAAAAAAATATATTCAATACTTCCCTGTTTCTTGATGTTTATATAGATTTTGACGTATCGCATAGTGCTAAGAATGTATGCACAATAACTGTCAGCGAACGCTGGTATGTTTTTCCAAAACTCTACTTCGATATCGTTGACAGGAATTTTAATGTGTGGTGGGTAGAGCAGGATCACCAGTTATCGAGAACGGAATATGGTTTAGATCTTATCTGGTATAATTTCACAGGCAACAGGGATAATCTTGGAATAAAAGCAATTTTGGGATACACACAAAAATTTGAATTGAGTTATAACCGTCCGCATTTATTTAATCATTCAGATTTTGGTGGAGGATTTTCTGTATTGTATGCAAACAACAAACAACTTGCATTTACAACTGAAGATAATAAACATCTTTTTTACAGAGACAGCAGTTATGTGCGGGAAAGGTTTAGTGCGTCCGTGCATCTCACAAAAAGGAGCAGTTTATATAATAATAATTTGCTGAAGTTAAAATATCATCATAATTGGATTGCAGATACTGTTTCTTTAGTAAATCCTGATTATTTTTTGAACGGAACAAATGAGCAGGAATTTTTATCCTTAAGTTATACGTTTGCTTCAAATCATGTTGATGACAAGGCTTATCCGCTTGAAGGGTATTATGCTGAATTGCAGGCAGCAAAGATCGGGTTAGGAATATTTGATAAATTAAATCAGCTTTATTTATCTGCACAGTATAATCAATATTGGAAATTAACAAATAAAATATTTCTGCAGGGACAACTGGCAGGCCAATTTATTTTCGGTGCAACATATCCTTATATAAATTTAATAAGTCTCGGCTATTGCGAAAACTATGTGCGGGGTTATGAATATTATGTAATTGACGGCGAACAAACTTATTTAATGCGCACGAACTTAAAATTTCAATTATTTGACTGGCATTTTAATGCGCCCATCATAAACTGGAAAGTATTCGAAAATATTCCTGTTAAAGGCTATTTAAAAATTTTCAGTGATGCCGGTTATGTTGCTGATAAATTTTATGCAGAGTATAATTTTCTTACAAACACAATGCAGTATAGTGCGGGAGTTGGCTTAGATGTTACAACTTATTACGATTGGGTTTTTCGCTTTGAATATGCAGTGAATGCGTTAGGTGAATTTGGATTATTTTTACACATAGGATTAGATTTAAACACTTATGAAGATTGCAATATATGGTAGGCTTGTGCAAAAAGATACAATTCCATCCCTGCAGGAATTAATTAATCTGTTTTATCAACGCAATATTGACTTTGCAATTTATGATGGATTTTATCCGCACCTCATTAATAATATTGAATTTAAAACTACACCGCATTTATTTTCTAAACAGGACAATGCAGTTGCACAGGGAATAGATTTTATGATAAGCCTTGGTGGCGACGGAACAATACTCGACACTGTTTCTATTGTGCGGGATTCAAATATTCCTATTGTGGGAATTAATATTGGAAGACTTGGTTTTCTTGCAACAATTGGTAAAGAGGAAATTGCGGAATGTATTGATGCACTCGAAAAAAATACTTACACCACAGAAGAGAGAACGTTATTGCATGTTGATTCCAATGTTGGTTTATTTAACGGAAGCAATTATGCATTGAATGACGTTACCATTCATAAAAAAGATTCATCAAGCATGATAACAATTCATGTTTATATTAATGGTGAATTTATGATGAGTTACTGGGCCGACGGATTAATTGTGAGCACACCAACAGGCTCAACAGGATATTCATTAAGTTGCGGTGGCCCAATTATTTTTCCTTCATCAGGAAATTTTGTTCTTACTCCTGTTGCTCCGCATAATTTAAATATTCGCCCTATTGTAGTTAGCGATGAAAGTGTAATTGCATTTGAAATTGAGGGCCGCAGCGAACATTTTTTAGTATCGCTTGACTCAAGAAGTGAAACAATTGATTCATCTGTTCAGCTTGCTGTGCGCAAAGAAGATTTTACTGTTTCATTATTAAGGTTACATGAAACAAATTTCCTTGATACGCTGAGAAATAAACTTAGCCTCGGAGTTGATAAGCGGAATTAACAGAATTCGATAAGCGGAAGTATGAAAATCACCAAACTATGTATCAGATAAAGTTTGCTAAGATCGAGGTGCTATTATTTTTACTTAATGTATTATTCACAATTTTTCTAATCAAATTTGGAGACATAAAATCATATGGGATTTATCTGATAATAGCTTTTATTATATTTTTTTTCACTCTGTGCTCTTATTACTTAGTTACTTCAAAAAATATTTATTA
>JACMJP010000051.1 GCA_014380545.1 Chitinophagales bacterium
GAAAATGGAAAGCAGATAGATATAGAAAGGGCGATACCTGAATATTTAAAAATACATTAAATAATCTTCATCCCAAAGTCTGGTTTGTAAAATAATATAAGCGGTTTCTATTATTTTTAATGGACTCCAATGGTTAATTATAGCTACAGGAATAAAGAAATCACTAAAAAATGTTTAGAAAATGTTTGGAAAATTGAAAGAGATTATAGTATCTTCAATCGAAATAAGTTCTTCATTTATTAACCGCTTGTGAATTGCCTTTCACGGCTATCAGGCTTAAAATTTTACTACTATGGTTATCACTTTTGAAGAGTTGCGCCACATTAAGGATACCTTGCCCCACGGCAGTATGGAACGTATTGCGCAGGAATTACACCTTGATGTGGACACTGTTAGAAACTACTTTGGGGCAGAACATTTTGAAAATCCAGGAAAAATTGCAGATGTACATTTCGAGAAAGGTTTAGGCGGCGGTGTCGTCCGGCTGGAAGATACAGCAATATTAGACAGTGCTATGCGTATCTTGCAGGAACATAGTTCAGTAAGCTTATCCTGATTCTTTTCATACTTGAGTCAAACCCCTTCCTCTACAGCCGGAAGGGGTTTTGATTTTTATAATATTTGTTTAAGTATAATTTATGCTTCTTAATTATAATTTTTCAATTATAATTTCCAGTACTCTGTTAATTAATTTTTCAATAGTTGCCTCGGGGGTTTTACTAAATATTCCCGTGCTGCGGTTTGCAAGCAATGCATTACATGAAATTGCATCATGCCCTAATATTTTTGACAACCCATAAATACCAGCAGTTTCCATTTCAATATTTGTGATTCGTTTACCGGCATAACGGAAAGAAATAATATCATTATAAAATTTTTCCATTTTAATTGGTGCATTAAGTTTTCTTCCCTGCGGAGCATAAAACCCGGGGGCTGTTAATGTAACTCCTGTCATAAAATTATCAGAGAATAATGAAAATAATTTTTCGGAAGATCTGGCAATATACGGATGAATAGTATTATGAAAATAGTTATGCATTTTAAACTTTTCGAGCAACGTTATTTCTTCAATACTATTTTCTGCCTGATAAAAATGCAATAAATTGTCAACACCAATTGCATATTCTGAAACCAATAAAGAGTCGACAGCAATATCAGGTTGTATTGCTCCCGATGTTCCAATTCTTATAAAAGTAAGCTTTTTGAAATTCGCTTTAAATGCTTTTTTTTCAAAATCATAATTTGCAAGCAAATGCAATTCATTCATTACAATGTCAATATTATCTGTGCCGATGCCTGTGGAAATAACTGTAATATTTTTATTACCTATTGTTCCGGTTTCATTACAAAATTCACGATGCTGATGTTGTTCAAATATTTTGTCAAAATGTTTTGAAACTGTCTTTACCCTATTCTGATCTCCGACAGTAATAATAATATCTGAAATATGATGCGGTAACAGGTGCAAGTGATACACACTTCCATCAGCATTCAATATTAATTCACTATGTTGAAAATTTTCCATTGCACAAATTTAAATCAACAATGTTGTTTTTAATTTTGCATTTAAAATATGAATGGTAAAAGAATTTTAGCAGCAACTGACTTTACTGAACAATCTTTAGCGGCACTTGAATATGCAGTGTATATAGCTAACCGGTTAAATGCCCGTATTGATCTTGTATATGTTGCAGAAAAAAAAATAGTGCGGGAAAAAGTGGAAGATAAAATTGCTTACAAGAGCAAATTGGAGAATATTTATCAACAGCTTGAGCAGGTGAAGATAAAAAGTGGTGCTGCTTTCAGGATATCAGATCATGTTATTTTCAGTGACAAAAGTTTTTATGAAGAAATAATTGATTATGGAACTGAGCATGCTTTTGATCTTTGTTGCCTTGGAGTTTCTTCTTCAGCAAAGCACACTTTAGGAGATAATACAGAGCAGCTTGTTAAAACCGCTGATTTTCCAATATTAACATGCAGGGAAGTGAAAAGACCCATTCAGTTTAAAAATTTATTATTGCCGATTGATCTTACAATTTATACTAATGAAAAAGTAGATCGTATTATACAATTTGCAAAACAATTTGACGCAGTGATTCATTTGCTTGCAGTATCAGAATTTTTTGAAGAACTCATTAATAATGCTTCTGTGCTGAATGAAAAAATGGAACATGCGGCGCAACAAATACGCAACGAAGGCTTAAAATGTGTAACAGAAATAATAAAAAATGATTATGTAAATAATTCTATTCTGGAGTATGCAGAAGAAATTGATGCCGAACTATTAGTGATTATGAGTAAACAGGAAAACAGGATATTGGAATTATTTCTCGGATCCCGGGTGAATAAAGTTATCGGGCAATCAAAAATTCCGGTATTGAGTTTTCGTCCTGAAGAAGATGATTAATGATTGAAAATTTTTTCAAACCTGATAGTATTCTCAGTTTGAATTGTTATAATATAGATTCCTGCTGCAGCTAAATCAGGTTTTAATTGAATGGTTTCTTCATGAAAAGCATTTTCATAAACCATTTTTCCGGAAAGGTCAGTGATTGTAATTCTGCAATTTTGTTTTTCATTTAATTTTATAATAAGCGGATCATCACCTGTTGTATAATTAAAGGTATTAATGATTTGAATTGCTGATGCATTACTTTCTTCCTGAATTGCAATTCCGAGTAATAAACCTCTTTCATACAGAATATTAAAAATAACCTCATAATATGTTCCCGTGAATAACAATTCTTCAGCATTTAATAAAACCTGTGCTGCATCCGGCATATCCATGTTGGCAACATTGCCATATAAAGATTCAAAAACTAATTTGTCAGTATTTTCTTTCCCAATAGCATCAAAAATATCCATTAAAGCGCCACTCCATATTTCACTACCTGCATAAAAATCTCCGATTATGTCTTCCGGGTAATGTTTATCACTATCAGCATTTCTTCCACTCCAGAATTCATTATGGCCGTCCCATGAAAATACATTCTGCCAGTTAAAATCAGAATAACCTCTTGAATAACTCACAGCAAAATAATCACAATACCCTTCATCAATTGCCCTGCGTTCAAAACCTGAATTACTTTCAGGTGCAGCATTATAAGAAAGTGCATGGCCATATTCATGAATAATTACATCAGCATCTTCAGCATCATCAACTCCGCCTTCACCATATTGAATTGTAAGAGTGGTTCCGGTTGCAAAAAAAGATTGATCAGCACCACTTGCACCATGCGTATCAATTTCAATATAGAGATCCTGTAAACTGTCATATCCCAAAGAACTTATATAATTACTAAAATTGGTGATATGAAAAAAGGTATTTACATCCTCAAAAGCATTTTCATTTCTTGTAAAATCAAAAACAGGGATTCCAATATTAATTACAGGGATGGAAGGAGATGCAAAATCTTTCAATTCAATATTTTCATTGCGCAAATAAAATACGCCACTTTCAAAATCTGCTATAAAATTTACCGGAGATCTTTCATCATTTAATTCATCATTATCCTCATCATCATTATCAGCATAAGAACCGCCATAAGTTGTGTTTGCGGTTGTGAGCGGATCGGGTAAAAAAACTTTACCTGTAACTGTGGAATCAGAAAAATAATATTTGTGCTCATCAGAAAATAGTATATTATTATTTTCATCAAGTGCGATTGAGAATTTACTTTTATCATTTTTTATTTCTGAAAACAAATACATGATGTGATGCTCGCCATTTTCATTTACGAAATATTGTATATCACTAATCAATTCCGGTTGCATATGATAGAGGCCTGCAATGTATGACGGTATTTTCTTTTTCTGAATAGTGCCAGAATATTGATCCCATTTTTTTGTATTTGCTATTGCACCGGAAATAAATTTTTTATTATTACTTCTGTTAACACATACTTTTACCTGGCTGTTATAAATTTTTATCCCTTTGAAATATTGGTGTGTTGTATAGTAAGTAGCATAAGGGGATTTATTAATTGATGAAATTATAAAAGATGTATTGTTATTACTATAAATATTTAATTCTTTTTTAAGATAATGAATTACAGCTTCAGCATCAGGTAAGATGGTGGTTTCTGTGGAACGAATTGTTATCATTTGTGCAGGGCAAATACTACAAATAAATAAAAAAAATAAAAAGTTAAACACTTTCAATATATTCCAATTGAGTATTCCATAATGTTTTGAGTTTTGATAATACTGTTTCAGCATATTCCCGTTCAAAAGAGATAATAAAGTTACTTGTTTCATCTTCAATATTCATAGTCTCTATTTGTGCACCGTATTGATTGATAACATGGACTATAGTATTTAATTGCGCTGTATTACACATGATTTTGTAAAATTCTTTTATTGCAATTATTTCCATTGTTGATTTTTCCAATACATTATTTACTGCAGCAGCATACGCATGTATTAAACCGGGAATACCTAATTTCTTTCCCCCATAATACCGCACTACGAAAATTGCACAATATGTGAGATCATGCTTTTTCAGCACATTTAGTATTGGTTTTCCTGCACTGCCTGCAGGTTCGCCATCATCACTCACTTTTTCTGTTTCGCCGGTGTAACCTAAACGATAAGCATATGCGACATGCACAGCTTTGTGATGTTCCTTTCTTAATTGCTCTTTTATACTTTTTATTTTTTCGTCATTCTGTAAATGAAAACCAAATGCAAGAAACTTGCTTCCTTTTTCGGTATATATACCTTCACTAAATTTTTTGACTGTATTATACTTGTATGGTAAGATCATTTGGTAGCAAAATAAAATGTAATTAATGACTTAGTTACCCCTTTATTTGCTAAATATATAAACATTACTATGATGAAATATTTAAACGAAGCAAAGTTTTTTATGAATGGATTAGAGAAGAAAAACTGCACAGTTATTTTTCAAAAAGGAAAGGTGTAAGCCCATAATTGAAAATATTATTTTAACGGCTTTCAAAATGTTTCTGGGGCATACGTACATCTGAGACTTTTTACGCAGTCACGAATAAGGAGATTACAAATAAGATACTGAGTGCTGAGGAACAGCTGGAGAAATTAAATAATAGGTAGTGCATTCAACAGGTACAGCTATTGTTACCAGGTTTTAACTGGCGGTAGTATAAAATACAGTCCCCATTCCTAACATAAACACCTGATACTATAAATTTTTTAAACATCCTGATAATGACCATTTTTAGCGTAGAGGTGCTTGTCCTGATATAATAGACATTTGCTGTCACACTGTTAAGTATATTGAAGTTGTGAAAGGCAAAAATTGAGCTGCAAGTAAAAATTGTGTTGTATGTTTGAAGTGCTTAAACCTACGGTACTTGGAGACTTATTCTACGACGCAATTTTATGCAGAGATTGCACGAAAACTTTCTGAAAGTAAAACGCTTCAGGAAACATTTGAAATAATTGATGACGCATGTATAGCATGTTTCTCATCTGATAGTTGCATTATTTTTACTTATGATGCTGAATCAGATGTTTTCATCAGAAAATCAATCAGAACAAAAGATTTATATTTTAAAACGCAGGATGTTCCCGTGGTTTTAAAATTATCACAACTGTTTGAACCATACTCCCACAAAAGATTTCTTCTTAACAGCACAAAGCCTTCACCTTTTTTTGAAAATGATTCTTTCTTAAGTGGTAATGAATTAATTATTCCTGTGCGTATGGATAATGTACTGACGGCATTGATTGTTTGTACCAAAGAAGATAAATTTATTATATCGCCGGAGCATGAACATTTATGTGTTTACCTTGAAAGTGTATTTAATACAGCATTGCGCAACTTTGCATATTATGATGCAGTTGAAAATTTAAAAAAGGAAATACATAAAAGGGATGCAATCAATTCAAACCGTTTGCAAATTATAAATGACCGTTTGCGGAAAAGCAACCAGGAATTAAAACAATTTGCTTATACGGCATCACACGACCTGCAGGAACCCCTGCGCATGATAACCAATTACATTAATTGATTGTTTATAAGCATCTACATATACATTTTTTATGGATATTGCAAATGTATGATATTTTAAATCACAAAATTTTTTA
>JACMJP010000365.1 GCA_014380545.1 Chitinophagales bacterium
ACAATCACATCTTCTTAAATAGCTCTCTCAACTCCCAATTCTCCAAAATAATTTTATCACTGCCATTTTTTATTAAATACATAATAACTTTTGCCAATTCAACAGAAGTAATTGCCTGTTTTGGAGCAATTAATTTTACAACAGGATACAGCCAGTAAAAAAAATTATAGGAGAAAGGGATTTTTGCCGGTTTTGTTATAGGGTAAATTCCTCCTGGTCTCGGTATAATTAATCTTTTAAATGGCAGCCGCATTAAAGCATTTTCTGTTTTGCCTTTTTCCCTTGCAAAGGTTATCCTGCTTTTTTCTTTACTGTCTGCGCCGCCACCGCTCAAAAATAAAAATGTAATTGCAGGGTTTGCTTCCAACATTGTTTTTGCTGCGGCCAGTGCATATTCATACGTAATTACATGATATTCTTCTTTTGTAACAAATGCCTGCGGAACACCAAGACACCATGCGCATGCATCATGCTGCTTAAAAACTTCTTTTAATGCGGCATAATTTAAAAAATCTTTATGCAGAATCGTTTTTAGTTTCGCATGTTCTATATCCAATGGTTTGCGTACAATGGCAGTTATAAGTTCAATATAATCATGCACTAATGCCTGCCGCACTACTTCACTTCCTACCATACCTGTTGCGCCTGTGATAATTATTTTCATTCGTGGTTTTTTTCAATTGCAAAATTAACTTTCGTTCCCGGTTAAACAATTTTAAGTTTCATTTGTCCTTACATATACCTGTTTCATCTAAATAAACAATTAATTCATTGAAATTTATTTTTTATACGGTGTAACACCCGTTACTTTGCAGCGTTATTTAATCAGGATATGAAAAAAGGCTTATTGTTGTTGTCTTTGGGATTCGTTTTATTCTCTCAAACACTCTTCTCTCAAAATAAATATACTATCAGCGGATACATTAAAGATTCCGAAAGTGGCGAAACACTTATTGGTGCGAATGTATATGTACAGGAAAATATTTCTGCAGGAACAAGCTCTAACGTATATGGGTTTTATTCTATTACTTTACCTGAAGGTGATTATACTTTTATTGTTTCTTATGTAGGGTATGAAAAATACATTTCAAAGATTACACTCGACACAAATAAAAGAATAAATATTGATCTGCGGCCCGAGGCAATGTTGCAGGAAGTTGTTGTAACAGATGTGCAGGAAGATGTAAATGTGCAGGGAACGCAAATGGGAACAATTGACCTGAGCATGGAGCAGGTAAAAACAATTCCTGTTTTATTTGGTGAAGTAGATATTTTAAAAACTTTACAATTGCTTCCCGGTGTAAGTTCTGCCAGTGAAGGAAATTCGGGATTTTATGTAAGGGGAGGAGGGCCTGATCAGAATTTAATTTTATTGGATGAAGCAGTAGTATATAACACCGGTCATTTATTCGGATTTTTTTCTGTGTTTAATTCTGATGCAATTAAAAATGCAACATTAATTAAAGGAGGCATGCCTTCGCAATACGGCGGAAGATTATCCAGTGTTGTGGATGTGCAAATGAAAGACGGAAATAATCAAAGTTTTCATGCAGAAGGAGGAATAGGATTGATTGCTTCAAGATTAACAGTGGAGGGGCCAATTGTAAAAGAAAAAGCATCGTTCATGATCTCTGCAAGAAGAACTTATATTGATGCCATTCTTACACCATTTTTAAAAGGAGGTGATTTTGAAGGCAACGCATATTATTTCTACGACCTGAATACGAAAGTAAATTATAAATTCACAGATAAGGACCGTTTGTATTTAAGCGGATATTTTGGAAGAGATGTTTTTAATTATCGAAGCCCCGATAATTCATTTAAAGTGGAAGTGCCCTGGGGAAATTCAACAGCAACATTAAGGTGGAATCATTTATACAGTGATAAATTATTCAGCAATGTAAGCTTAATTTATAATGATTATAATTTTGCTGTGTCCAGCGCATTTGATGAATTTGATTTCAAATTATACAGTGGTGTAAGAGACTGGAACGGAAAAATTGATTACGATTATTACCTGAATACAAACAACACAATTAAATTCGGAGCAAATTATATTTATCATACATTCACACCCTATTCAGCCGAAGGCAGTGCAGGTGATGTTGAATTTTCCACTGATTCATTAAATAAAAAATATGCGCATGAAGTATCCATTTATTTGCAGGATGAATTTGATATTGGTGCCTTATGGAGATTTAATGTTGGTGTGCGGGGGAATTATTTTCTTCAGGTTGGTCCGTGGAATGATATTCAGGTTGATGCGCAAACAGGCTTACCCATTGATACAATTTTTTATGCTAAAGGAAAAGCAATCCAGGATTATTGGGGAATTGAACCGAGAATGAATGCAAGGTTTATTATTGATGAAAAATCATCC
>JACMJP010000366.1 GCA_014380545.1 Chitinophagales bacterium
CATCCGGAAAGGTTCTGTTGCACTTTTGAATTTTCCGTCATAAAATATTTGAGCATTCACACCGAGTTTATCCAGTGTCCCTTTGTAAAAAGAAATTTGTGCGCTATATCCTTTAAATTCCAATGCACCTGAAGGGTTCAGGTATACATGATCGGCAACTGATCCTAAGAAATAAGAAGACTGGTTAATTACTTCGCCGTATGCAATAACAAATTTTCCACTGTTCTTTTTATAATCCTCAAGAGCATCTCTTATCTCCTGTAATGTGGCGAAACTGTTCTGATTTAATCCGAGGTGCAAATAAATGCCTTTAATATTATCATCGTTTTCTGCGTTTTTAATTGCAGCAAGAATATCATTTAAGCCAACTGCATTGTCAACATTAAAAGATAGAACAGATAAAGCTGCGGGAAAGCCGCTTTGTGTTTGTTCAGGTATTGCATAATTTAAATTTAATTCCAATATTGAATTTGCTTTTACACTTGCCTGTTCTTTTTCAAATTGTTTTGAAAAGCCATTAATTAATCCTGCGATTATAAAAAACAGCAGGAGCATAAAATCAAATAATGCAAGCAATGCTGCGAAGAAGGAACGGAAAAAATCTCTCATGTCAGTAAATTGTAAAATTTGTAAAATATTTTTGTCATTTATTATATAATATTTCAAAAGTTTGCGTTACATTCGTGCAACTTCCTATTTGTAACGGTATGCAACATAACGCACTTATATTACTGGGCACAAATTTAGGCAACCGTCAGCAGAACCTGATGGCGGCGACCGGTGCCATACGAACCTTCCTCGGAAGCGTTGAAAAACAATCACACATATATGAATCAGAGCCATGGGGACGGGGACATCAGCCGATGTTCTATAACCAGGCTTTGCAAATTGTAACTCCATGCACAGCACTGGAGACGTTACATCATATAAAACAGATTGAATTTTTATTGGGCAGGGAACGCAAAGAACGCTGGGCTCCCCGGACAATTGATATAGATATTTTATTCTTTGATGACCTGCAGGTGGAATCTCCTATCCTGACAATTCCACACCCGCAGTTACATTTACGCAAATTCACATTAGATCCTTTAAATGAAATGGTGCCTGATTACATGCATCCTGTTTTGAAAAAAACAATTGCTGAATTATGGTATGAATGTGAAGATGTGCTGAAGGTTACCACACTAGATCTTGCATATCAGTATTAATTGACTTAGCACCTGGTTTTGTCTTATTGAATTGCAGATTAATTGAGAATGTATATTGAAGATGTTAAATACATTTGCTGTCGTATATTCTAAAATAGTTTTACAAAATATTTTGCGCAAGAATTGCATGTTTATATATTCTAATTTATTATAAGTTCAGGAAGCAGCAGAATTTCCTCCCAAACAATCTTATCTGCTCAACGCAACATAATCTTTAATAAGTGTTCTGATAAAACCGATACTGTCTGAAGGAATTTTATCAAGTTGTAGTTTTTCTTTTACTATTTCAACTGCTTCCTGTAAAGCATTATAATGTGCCTCATTCCTATGCTGATTATATCTGTCCATCACTTCTTTTAATAACAACATATCTGCTTCGCTGAATTGGCGAACCTGCGGATAAACCGGCTGGTAATTTACAAGGGTGCGGATACTTAAAATATCAGTCAGGAATATTTTATGATCAGCAGAGGTTTTAATTACAGTTGTATTTGCAATAATATCCCCAAGCCGCTGCCCTTTTACAGATGAACTGATGAGCATACTGGCAACAGCTCCCAATGAAAGTAAAATATCAATTGCTCTAAATGCCCAGCGCACAACATAATCATTTAATGAAGGCTCAATGCCATCAATTTTTACCACTTTAATTCCTAAAGCTTTTTTACCAAACGATTGCCCGTTCATAAAAATTTCAGACAATAAATGATAGAATAAAAAATAGGGTGTGAGAATTATATAATTAACATATGTCGCAAGGTCGCTAAAAACAAGGGTTAAAATAAATGATAGTGTTCCGCAGGAAACCGAAAGAATAATAATATCTATGATCCATGCAAATATTCTGTACCGCAAACCTGCAAGTTCGTAGTTAATAGTTACGTTTTGGCTGGTTAAGATGTCAATGTTGCGCACACTTAAATTTATGGTTTATATTTATTCCGCAAATGAAAGAAACCTTTTTCATAGAACAAAATAAAGAAAAGTGGCAGGAATTTGAGCAGGAATTTAATAATGAACATAAAGACCCCGAAAAACTCAGCGGTTTATTTATACAAATAACTGATGATCTTTCTTATTCCCGCACCTATTATCCAAACCGATCAGTACGCATCTATTTGAATAGTCTGGCGCAAAAAGTCTTTGCATCCATTTATAAAAATCGTGTACGACGAAGAAAAAAATTGCTTTTTTTCTGGAAAGAAGAATTACCACAACTCATGTTTGAAAGCCGGAAACAATTACTTTTCGCTTTCCTGCTTTTTATCATGGCAATGGCAATAGGCATTTTCTCAAGCATGCATGATCCTGATTTTGCCAGATTTATTTTGGGCGACCGCTATGTCGAAATGACAGAAGAAAATATTGAAAGCGGTGATCCAATGAATGTTTATAAAGATATGAACCAGGTGGATATGTTCCTTGGCATTACTTTCAATAACTTAAGGGTTGCATTTATTACCTTCATACTCGGTATATTTTTCGGTGCAGGAACAACAATTATCATTTTATTCAATGGAATAATGGTTGGAGTTTTTCAATATTTTTTTATTGAAAGAGATCTATTCACGGAATCATTTCTTACAATATGGGTACATGGCGCATTGGAAATTTGTGCAATTGTTATAGCTGGTGCTGCAGGTTTTACACTTGGCAGAGGTTTGTTATTTCCGGGCACCTATACAAGATTACAATCCTTTAGAAAAAGTGCCTTAAGAGGTTTACAGATATTAATGGGAGTTTTACCGATTATTGTGATCGCCGGTTTTAATGAAAGCTTTTTAACCCGCTACACAGAAACTCCTGATTATATAAGGGCAATATTGATTGCGCTTGAATTTGGGTTTATGTTCTTTTATTACGCATATTATCCCTGGAAAAAATCGAAAGCAGGGTTTAATGTAAAAAGCAGACCTGAAGAATTACCTCCTGCTCATAAAATAACTTTTTCTTATAATAAAGTAAAAAAGCCCGGAGAAGTGTTTTATGATGCAATTATGCTATTCAGGAAATTTTTTGCTCCTCTTGCTAAATTTATTTTGTGCATTATAATTTTATATTGCGCAGCTTATGTATTTCTGTTAAAAGATTTTGACAGCTTAAATACTTCCCGTCTTTTTTGGTTTGAATTAGGAACAATTTTAAATGCGGGAGACAACATGTTACTTTTAATTACTAATATAATAACATACACACTTATTTTCTCAGCAATTCTATTTTGTTTTAAAACAGCAAAAGACAATCAGCAACTACACTTCGATAATTTCACTTTTAGCTTAAAGAAGTATTGGATATTCACCTTCAGGAATTTTATTGCAATAGCTGTTATGATTATATTGTTGCTACTTATTTTTAAGATAGAAACAAGTGGGAAAGGTTTGCTTGCGATCCTTGTATTGCCATACATGCTTTTATTTTTAAGTCAATTCTGCACACATGAAGGCTCATTCAGTGAAAAAATACGATTAGTATTTATGAAAACAAATTTTGGAAATTTATTACTGCTGTATCTTGCATTATTAATTATCAACTTTGTATTTCTGCTTGCACTTGATTGGGGAATTGCTCAAATCTTTATTGAATTACTCAAATGGAACATTCCCTTTGATGAAAATATATACAGATACGTAACGGATTGCGTTATGACGCTCCTGTTATTATTTAATTTATGCATTGGGCTTGCAGTTATTTCTTTTACTATGTCGTTTTTATATTACAGCGACAGGGAAATTGCAACAGCAGAAGATTTAAAAAGAAGAATCCTGTTACTCGGAAGCTTCAGATCAAAAACTATTGCAAGATAATGTTGTCCCGAAATACACCTATACTTTTTTTTATTCTTTTGATCGTATTTATCAACAGAACTTCTGCGCAAAATAATGCGGATACTTATCATGCAATTGATAAAACAGAGTGGGAAAAGGCTGTGGAAGGTTTAGATTATACAGAAAAAGTACCTGAACAGCAGGATGCTGATCCTCAAAACCCCTCATCAAGTCCTTCCCCTTTTGCAGCTAGCGGCTTAATCAGGGTTTTACTTTTTGTAGTCATTATTGCATTGCTGGTATTTATTATTTTGAAAGTTTTCGGAAAAGATATTTTTAGTAAAAACAGGAAAGTAAATAAAGGAAATACAATATCTGTTGAAGATCTTGAAGAAAGGCCAATGGAAAGTGATCTCGACAGATTTTTAAGGGAAGCCTTGGAGAAAAAAGATTATCGTCTTGCCATCCGCATTTATTATTTAATGGTATTGCGAAATTTACATGAAAGTGAAATTATCAAATGGAAAAAAGATAAAACAAACCGGGATTATTTATTTGAAACATCAGACAAACAATTTCACCCACAATTCAGCAATAATACTTTGATCTACGAATATATCTGGTACGGCGAACAAGCGGTGGAGGAAAAAAACTTTCTATCAGTAAAACAATCATTCACAAATTTGATCACAGCAATAAATTCATCATCCGCATGAAGGGTAATACGATAACATGGATAGTTGTTGGATGCGCAATCTTCATTGCATTGCTTTGGCTTTTGTTTACTTTTCTTACACCGCATGGTTACGACTGGAGAGAATCGTATTATGTGAATGATGAAGAGCCCTTTTGTACAAGTGTGCTTGCGGATATTACCGAAACGTATTTTCCGAACACTGAATTTGAGATCATCAAAAATAATATTAGGATTTCTTTAGATACGTCCATAACAAAAAATAAGAATTATTTTTTTGCCGGGAAATCATTTCATATGAATGATTCAACTATTCGGGCATTTTTAGATTTTATTGATAGGGGGAATGATGCGTTTATTGCTGCAAAATATTTTTCTGATGAATTTGCACAAGAACTATTTTATACTTACGAATACGAAATACCCGAAGACACATTAATTGAAGAAGAAGTGTATATAGAAATACCCGAAGATGAAGAAAATGATATAGATTCTATTTTTAACTTTCATGAAGATTTTTTCCAGGACGACAGCTACACAACTGATAATAATATCATCACAACTTTATCATCACAAAATATAAATATCAATTTTGTTGATCCGGAAC
>JACMJP010000367.1 GCA_014380545.1 Chitinophagales bacterium
AAACCCATATCAGAAATACAGGTAACAATTTCATTATAATCAAGACCGGTGGTATCTCTCTCATAAGTTGCATACACCCAGTCATTTTCAGGAGTTGCATTCGGCATTACAGTTAATTTTACTCCCAGGCTTTGATCTCCAATTTCCAATAACCGGCGATAAAATTTTGCATCCGGGTTTGCAGGCACTTTTAATACACCTGAAAACATTCTAAGAAAATCTCTGCTAGTTCCGTCAGCATTTGGATGTGTGCTCACAAAAATTTCAAGTTTTGCAGAGCCTTTGTAAACATAATAGGCTTTGTTTTGTTCATTCCAGCAGGTTGCAGGATCGACACCTACACTCTGGATAAATTGTTTTACGTAATCTAGAACCTGTTGAGGGGTTGGCATAGTTTGGTTTGTTTTTTAGTGAAAAAATAAATTTTTCGAAAGGTAAAAAAATTTGTGCAAAGTTCAACGTTCGCTTTAAAATTTTTACCCATGATTGCGTATTTTTAAAATATCCAATTCAATTCCCATCTTTGTTAAGCATGAAATATTTATTTGCATTTTTCGGCATTTTCTTTTTTACAAATATATTCTCTCAAACTGCCACACTCAGTGGAACGGTATCTGATTCCCTCACACAGGAAACTTTGATTGGTGTTAATATTATTCTTACAGGAACAATACTTGGTGCGGCAAGCGATTTAGATGGTAATTATTTTATTGAAAAAATACCCGAAGGAGAATATAATATCCAGGTAAGTTATGTCGGGTATGAAAAATTATTATTTACAGGAATAAAATTCAGTGCAGGTGAAAACAAAAAAATGGATTTCAAATTGAAAACAACATCACTTGTTTTTGAAGATGCGGTGGTAATTATTGGCGATAAACCGTTAGTGGATGTTGAGGATGCAAAAACAGGTTCAAGTTTAAGCAGTGAAGAAATTGCAATGGCACCTACAAGACAAATACAGGGATTAATTAATACTCAAACAGGAGTTGTACAAACAAGTGATGGAATTCATATAAGAGGAGGAAGAAATTATGAAACAGGTTTTTATATTGATGATGTAAGCGCAAAAGATCCGCTTGCAGGAACAGGTTTTGGAATTGATATAGGAAGTAATTCAATTGATAAAATTGATGTTACCACAGGTGGTGCAGGAGTGGAGTATGGAAATGCGACAGCTGGTGTTGTTACTGCCTATACAAAAAGCGGGGAAGATAAATTTGAATTTAATGCAAACTATAAAAGAGATAATTTCGGATTTAATGACTCAAGTATTTCCAATTGGAATCAACAAGTTTTGGAAATGGGCTTGGGAGGGCCGCTTGCATTAAAAAAGAAACTCACTTATTATTCAACAATTAAATTAAATTTATCTGATACATATATTCAAAGCCCTGCTGAACAAATTATTTCTTCCTTATATCCTGATACAATGTGGACACCATATCAGGATAATCGCTGGGCAGGAATGGTGAAATTAAATTATGAAATAAATCCCAGAAAAAAAATAGCATTCACTTATGTGAAAAGTTTAACCGTGAATCAGGATTATAATATGTTGCGCATTACAGGTAATGATGTTTCATTTAATCCGGGGTATCAATTTTTATTTGCATTACAACCTGATAATGCAAATACCTATACGCATGATACAAATCTTGAAAGTATTAAATGGACACATACAACAAGTAATACATTTAGTTATAATATTATTGCGTCAAGATTATTTGTGAAATTAAGAGCGGATGCAAACGGAAGACCGTGGCGACCTGATGTTGTAAATACAGAATTTGATCCGCAAAGTATCGTAACATATCCTGCTCAAATATTTAATCCTGATGATACAATTGTTTTTGTAAATCCCGGCCCGGGTTTATATAATAATGGCGGCATTGCCACTTTATGGCATGATCACTATGTATTGGAATATACAATTAAAGCAGCGGGAAGTTTATACAGTAAAGACACAAGAAATAAATTGTATTTCGGGACGGAAATAAAACCAACTGAATTGCAATGGATAGATATTACAAGACCCTGGATAGGTGCATCTATTCAATTACCGAACGGAGATTATACGCAATCATTTCGTTTGGGAGATATTAGTGATGTTTGGAAAGTAAATACTCTGAACGGCGCATTTTTTATTAGTGATAAATTAAAATATCTCGGATTAATTGCAGAAGCGGGTGTAAGATTGGAATATTGGTTTCCCGGAAAATTTGTTGATGATGCAGTAGCCAATCCTGATGCACCTATAAGGGATGAATTCAGAGAAGCATATTTTGATGATAGTTATGCCTTAGGCGAACGCAGATTTAAAATGCGTTTGCTTCCAAAATTTTCTGCATCATTTCCAATTAAAGAAAACCAGGTTTTATTTTTTAATTATGGTCATTCAACAGTTCAACCGCACCCATCTTATATTTATACAGGTCTTGATCCGTATTATGCTGATCGCTCAACACTTGGATTTATAGGAAATCCTGATCTGAATCCTGAAGTAGATATTTCTTATGAACTCGGATTAAAAAGTTCAATAACAAATAATGATGCATTAAATATTACTGCTTTCTGGAAAGACAAATATGATTTTATTACTTCATCGTCTATTTTAATTGAAGATGTAACAGGAAGGGAAGTTTCAAGAACGATAAGAATTAATTCAGACTATGCAAGAGTGCGGGGAGTAGAAATTGCTTATTTAAAAAGAATAGGAAAATGGTTCAATGGCAATATTTCTTTTTCTTACAGTATTGCAACAGGACAAAGCAGCAGTGCAAGTGATGTATTGCAGGAAATTCTTGCAACAGGAAATACAATAACAACATCCGAAGTGCCGCTTGCCTGGGATAGCCCTCTTGATGCAAAAGCCTATGCCATATTTAAACAGGATAATGATAAAGGATTATTCAATAAAAAATTTCTTGATGATATGAGTTTATATTTTGAAACTATATATCGTACAGGAAAAAGATATACACCTTATGAATTAACAGGATATGAGCAAGTGAACGGAAGACCCATCTATGAAATTATTTCTGACCCGGAAAAAAAATATTCAGAAATTGGAGCAGGAAGTTTTTGGATTAATTTGAATTATAGAAAATGGGTTACATTAAAAAGATCAGAGCTTGCTTTTACTGTTGAAATAACAAACCTTTTAAACAATAAAAATACTGCCATAGTAAATCCTGTTACAGGAAAAGCATGGGAGCCGGGTGATCCAGTTCCGAGTGAATGGAAAGATCCTTCTTATATTGATCCGAGGGATCCAAGAAGTTATGGAACTCCACCTGATAACCCTGCAAGGTATTATGAGCAAAGGCATATTTTGGTTGGGATAAGTTTTAAATTATAAAGTTTCATAGCAACCAATATCAGGAAGCGGGCCTTGTGGGCGGAAAGTGCCAATAAGGTCATCTAATACTTCAGGTAAAGTAAGGGCAGTATTAATAGTTTGACTTAAACTATCCGGAAAATAATTTCTTTCGCTGATATTTGAAAACCGTGGATCAATATTTATAAAACAATCATCAAAATCAGCTAATGAAGTGTCGGTTCGTAAAAAACATTTTGTGAAGCTATAATTAAAAATAGCTTCTCCATCATTATTTAATATCAGATCTTTTCCTTCAGCAGCAGAACCATAAGAAATACAGTTTGTGAAATTGGCCGCATCTAAGCTTTGAATTGCAACAGTATTATTTCCAAAAGGTAAAACAAAAAAATCTGTGATTGCAAGTGATGCACTTTGAGGAGTTAAATACACAGAACCATAATTTGCGAAAGTGCAATATTTAAAATTATATTCTCCGCCACTAATTAATGCAGTATTATTTTCACCGGTATTGTAGATCAAACAATTTGTTGCATCAATTTTAGAATTTGCAGATAATAATCCTATACCCTGGCAGTCTGAAATAATGGTATGTGAAATTGTTAATTCAGCTCTTGTTCCTATATCCTCAAAAAATGCTTCAGATGAATCTAAACCCTGGAAACCAACCATTACACCATTAATTGCATTCTTAATTCTTGCATGTTCAATAACATTTCCCGTACTTGTTCTTAAAATTGAAATCCCATTCCATTGCCCGGGAACATCTTTAAAAAAACTTTCAAGCCTGTCTGCCTGGAATGTTACAACGCTATCTTTTGTGCCCAAAACTTTTAAAGAACCAAGAACCAGAAAATCAGAATTTGCATGCACATAAATCCTGCATCCTTCATGAATGGTTAATGTAGCTAATGTATCAACTCCAAATAAATTATAAATCACATAAGGAAGATCATCAAACCATTCCTGGTCTGTAATGTAAACTGTATTATCAATAAAATGTGCATTCTGCCCCCATGAATCCAGAACTACTTTTTGAATATTTCCATTCGTTGTAAAGAAAATGGAATCTTCTACAATATAGGGAAGTGCATCGCTATTCGGATCAACAGTTACTTCCACAAAAACATATAAGCTGTCATTACCAGGGATTTCTATATCTGATAAGTTCGTTGAAGGTATCCCGTCCACATTCATCCTGAATAAACTTGGTGCTCCACCCGCCAGTTGAATATTTGAAATTAATACGGGCTGGTTATAAGTATTATATATTTTAAATGATCTTGTCGCAGAGCCAACTGTTGCAAAAACGGTGTCGAAGTGAACTGTATCAGTTGAAAATTTTAATCTTACATCCGTACTATCATTAAAATTTTCCCTGCGGCAACTTTGTATAAAAAATAATGTAATGAGCGTAAATAATAAACCTGTAAATTGAATTGCCTTTTTTCGAAACATATTTCCTGATTCCTGAATAATTAACGAATTTGAAAGTAAATATTGCCCAAAGTTAAAACTTCTTTGCTGTGTTTCCACCCTTAATTGTTTGTAAATAATACCATCTTCCCTGCCTTCTTTTTACTTTTGCAGAATAAACAAATAGCATATGAAAAAAATTACGTTCGTTCTTGTAATTCTAATCAGCACCATAACAATTTTTCATGCATGCAAAAGTGAAAAAAAGGGTGGAGCAAAAAACCAGGAAGAAAATGTTGTTATACCTGAGGTAAAAACAAATGCAGTGGCAGGTATGCAGGTAACAGACATTTCATTTCCATCCTCTGATGGATTAATGATAAGCGCCAAAATGTACATGAAAGATTCTGCTGCGCCAATTGTAGTTATGTGTCATCAGGCGGGCTTTAATAAATATGAATATGCTGAAACAGCACCAAAAGTAGTTGATCTGGGATATACATGCATTGCAATTGACCAGCGTTCAGGTGGTGATATGAATACGTATAAAAATGAAACATATGAAAGGGCCAAAGAAAAAAAATTACCTTTTGAATATATTGATGCAGAACAGGATATTATTACCGCAGTTAATTATGCTTATGCAATAAACAATCAGCCTGTTATTTTGTGGGGCAGTTCATATGCCGCTGGTTTGGCATTAAAAACAGGTGCGACAAATGAGAGAGTTAGAGCTATTATTGCATTTAGTCCGGGCGAGTATTTTAAAGAAAAAAATTACATCGGAAAATCTTTAAGCGGTTTTGCAAAACCAGTATTTCTCACTTCAACAGAAAAAGAATCCGGGGGTGTTGCAAAATTAGCTGAGCCTATTGCTGAAGAATATAAAACATTTTATGAACCGGACGGAAAAGGCACACATGGTTCAAAAGCATTATGGAGCAATGATTCTGCACATGAAGGATATTGGAATGCTGTGAAAGAGTTTCTCCTAAAGATCAAATAAAGAATTTAGATGTTCAGGATCCTGAATCTAAATCAGTATCCTGAACTTATATTTTCTCCATCACCAAAACAATTTTATTAAAATCAGCTGCAGCATTAATTA
>JACMJP010000368.1 GCA_014380545.1 Chitinophagales bacterium
ACTCATCCAGCCAAATTTTGCTGAACCATATACTGTTGGAAAATTTAATTGTTCTTCTGTTGCACCCAAATTAAACATGAGGTCAAACATTGCTTCATTTACTTCATCAGGATTACAATTTTCCTTATCTACTTTATTAATTACAACGCAGGGTTTTAATCCAAGCGCAATTGCTTTGCTCAATACATATCTTGTTTGAGGCATTGGTCCTTCAAATGCATCAACCAAAACCAGCGCACCGTCAGCCATGTTTAATACCCTTTCAACTTCGCCACCAAAGTCAGCATGGCCCGGTGTATCTATAATATTAATTTTTACACCCTTATAATTTACGGATACATTTTTTGAAAGAATAGTGATACCTCTTTCCCGCTCTAATTCATTATTGTCCAGAATTAATTCAGTGGATTCTTTACTGAATGTTTGACAATGATGTAATATCTTATCTACAAGTGTTGTTTTGCCGTGGTCAACATGGGCAATAATTGCAATATTTCTAATATTTAACATACTCTTTTAAAATCGAGGTGCAAAGGTACGGTTTTACGCCCGGATTAGCAGGAACAGGTTAAAGATTTAAAGTTGACGATTGGCTTTAAGGTTTATATTACAAAAAAGAAGAGATGCTCTGTGTTCAGAACATCTCTTGCGTATGTATGATATATTCAATTACTTATGTCCCATTACTGCTAATTCTTCCACATCATTATTAATGGAAAGAATTAAAAGCGATGTGGCAGTGCAAAATACCGGACTTGTGATGCAATGGTGCCCGCTCCAGTTTCCTTCCTCTTCCTGTATATTCACTAATGTCTTACTAATGTTATCATACCACTTTTTCCATGTGTTATCATTACTGATAATAAGACCTTCACCGGTTTGCAGGAAACTTAAGAACTCCTCGCCACCATTATTTCCAAAACCAACCATGATGTCTTTACTTATTGCCTGCATTTTTGCTGATTCATTTACTTTATATGCTGAATAAGTGGTTAATGCTTCAGACTCACTCATCCCCGCTTTTTGTAAATTCTCAACAGTCATTTCAGCATTTTTATCTAATTTGCCTTCTTCTTTTGCTTTTTTCAAATTTATTTTCGCTGTATTTGATTCCTGCGCAGTATTGCGGCTTGTACTTGAAACTGAATACAACATAACACCTGCTGCATCATCAGTTCTCACAGTTCCGGTTTTTTCATCATAGTTTGATGATTGATATTTTCTTGCGTTTGCCAGTATTGTATCACTTACATCTATTCCTTTTATTTCCGCAGCCTCTAATGCTCCTGTTGCAAAAGATGATTGTAATACGCCTGCCCAGCTACCGCCATTAAAACTTCCATTATTGGTTTGTGCGCTTTGTATTTTATTTACGCAAACCTGTATAGCATCTTTTGTTCTTTTTTCTAATGTCGGGTCATTTACTATATGGTCTAAAATATTTGTAAGAAATTGAGATGTAAGTACTACATCTATATTTTGCCCGAGTTTTATTTGCGGTTGCGTATTTTGTTCTTTCGTAATATTAAAATCTTCAGGGGCGGAAGTTTCAACACAGGTAAAAAGATAATTCAATGCCTTATTTAATTGTACAGAATATTTTCCACCGCTTAAAACATTATCGCAACGCAAAATTGCCATTGACACCATTGCTGTTGTTGCAGGATCAGAGTTTACCTGGTGTGGATCTGTTATATCCTGGCGATAATGGCTACCCGCTCCCCATCCACCATCAGGAGATTGAGCTTTTACAATCCACTCTAATCCTTTTTCTATGGATCGTTGTACATCGGCAGGCGTATTATATTTTAAACTGTCAAAATTAAATTGCCCTTCAAAAACAGTTTTAAAAACACAATTTACATTATTGTGATCATGTTGATTGTGTACAGAACTATCATTGAGAATTATTTCAGTTTTATCAGTTGTAGCTGGTGAAGTAATTGTGATTGCAGTAAAAACTGATGCTGATAAAACAATTACCAAAAGGATAGTCAAACCGATTTTACTTTTTTTCATAAATTATTATTTTGAGTTAAATAAAAATATGTTTAAACAATAATTGACCAGAGAAATTTATA
>JACMJP010000369.1 GCA_014380545.1 Chitinophagales bacterium
ACAATTGGAATTGACACTCCTGATGACCTTAAAAAAATAAAATCCTTAAAACCTGAAAAATAATTTTTTATGTTCAAATTTTTATTGCGATTTATTTTATTAGTGATTGTGCTTGGGGTTTTATCTTTTGGCGGGCTTATCCTGTATGGAACAATTACCGATTACCAACCTGAACCCGAAACATCAATGGATGTTGAAATTAAAGCAGGAGGAATTGTTTCAACTGAAATTGATACAATATTAAATTTTTTCAATTGGAATGTAGGTTATGGCGGTTTAGGTGCTGAAATGGATTTTTTTTATGATGGCGGAAAAACAGTGCGGGCGCCAAGAGAAAATTGGGATGCTTACTTTGACGGAATAAAAAAAACAATCTTAACTAATGATTCTATTGATTTTTATTTGATACAGGAAATAGATCAATTATCAAAAAGAAGTTATCAGGTAAATCAATATGATTCAATTTATAGAATATTACAAAAGTATTCTGCAAGTTTCGGATTAAATTATAATGTAAAATATGTTCCGCTGCCTTTTACAAATGGCCTGGGAAAAGTTTATAGTGGTGTTGCTACTTATTCGAAATACATTCCTGCAAGTGCGCAACGATTTCAATACCCAGGAAAATTTCCATGGCCTACAAGAATATTTTTCCTCGACAGGTGTTTTCTTTCTCAGAGATACAAATTATCAAATGGTAAAGAATTGGTTGTAATAAATACACACAATTCAGCATATGATGAAACAGGTGAAATAAAAAAAAGTGAAATGGATTTTTTGAAGAAGCATATGATGAAAGAGCATGCTGCAGGAAATTATGTAATTATTGGCGGCGATTTTAATCAATGCCCTCCCGGTTTTGATACAAAAAAATTTATGGTGGGAAGTTATACGGAATTTATTCCGCCCGCATTGGAAGAAGGCTGGACCCCCGCAGGCTGGAAATTTTGTTATGATGATTCAACACCTTCAAACAGACATTTAGATGGACCATTAGATGATAAAACATTTAAAACAATTATTGATTATTATTTAATATCTCCGAATGTTGAATTACTTTCAGTAAAAACAATTGATCTTGGTTTTGCAAATTCAGATCATCAGCCTGTTATAATGAAAATTAAATTACAAAATTAAAGATCAATACATTTTAAATACCCTGTTAAATGAATCTGTTTTATGCATTTCCTGTTTTCAAATTTGTACATTCATTCAAATAGCTATTAATTATGTTGCCAATCATGGAACAATTCTATACTATCCAGGGTGAAGGATTTCACCAGGGGAAGGCTGCATATTTTATTCGTATTGGGGGTTGTGATGTTGGTTGTATTTGGTGTGATGTAAAAGAAAGCTGGGATGCTGATAAACATCCAAAAAAAACAATCCGGGAAATAATTACAGATATTAAAAGATACCCTGCAGAAATAATTGTAATTACAGGTGGTGAACCTTTAATGTATAATTTAACAGACCTTACAACTGAATTGCAAAAAAATAATTACAGAACACATCTTGAAACTTCGGGCGCCTACTTTTTAACAGGAAGCTGGAACTGGATCTGTTTCTCACCAAAAAAATTTAAAGAACCTTTGCCTTCAGTTGCTGAAAAGGCTGATGAATTCAAAGTAGTTGTTTATAATAAAAGTGATTTTGCATGGGCAGAAAAAAACAGGGAATTAGTTTCTGCAAATTGCAGGTTGTATTTGCAACCGGAATGGAGTAAAAAAGAAATTGTTACTCCTTTAATAATTGAGTACATAAAAGAAAATCCGAAATGGGAAATATCTATGCAGATACATAAATATTTAAATGTACCCTGAGATACATTAGCAGAAATAAAAAACCCGCTCAATTTTGAGTGGGTTTTTTATTAAAATGAATACTTTTTTATTCAATAATTAAATTTTCTGAAGATATAGTTTCGCCATCTACAATTTTCACCTGGTACATTCCTGATGGAACTCCATTAAGTGAAATTTCCTGAACATGTGAAAAATCGTTTACAGAAAGATTATTTTGATATACTATCTGACCAACAGCATTCATTATAAATACATCAATTACACTATTTGAATACCCGCTTAATTGAAGATTGAATGTTCCGTTGTTTGGGTTTGGATACATTTTTATTTCTCTTGCAAACTCACCTTCTTTTAATGGTGCAGTCGTAAAATAATAAATAGGACCGTATGGTGAAATTGTTCCAGCATCATAGCAAACAGTTTTAACACGGAAACCATAAGTAGTTTCCGGTATCAATGCAGCAGGAATTGTTAAACTATTTGTGAAAGAGCCTGTTTTTTTAGAATAAATAGCATCCAGCCTAAAAATATTTACTACATATTTACTTGCCGAAGGCACAGCATCCCAATGCAATGTTGCACCTGTTGCTGTAATACCGTCAGCATATAAACCACCCGGACCTACTGTAGCATCGCATGCTTCCACTTCAGTACCATAAGGCAGGAAAGAAACACATTCATCAGAAGCGCTCCACTCTGTAGAATTTCTTCCGGTAACTGCCTGTGCTATCTCTGCATCATAATTTAATCCCATGGTATTAAGACTTGCTGCTTCAGCGGTATAATCTGTAGTAACAATTCTTATTTCTCCTGTAGCTTCATATAATTGAACCTGAACTGTTACTGGTAAATATAAAGGATCGGCATCAATATTATAATGCGGTACATCTTCAAAGCTTAAAACGAAAATCATACTTCCCGCAACTCCTGTTGTATAATATGAAATTGTACCGTCTAATCCTGCATTCGGATCTAAGTCTTCCTGTCCAAAGAAAATAGCATTAGGATAATCTGCACTCGGTAAAGGTATACCTGTACAGCATCCGCTTAATACAGTCGGGTCAAAAGACAAGTAACCATTTGAGCTTACATATATATCTGAATGTGTTGTTCCGTAAAATGGAAAATCAAATCCAATTGAAACTGCTCCGCTTATTTCATCATCACCCAGGGCTAATTCTGAACCTTCTGATGACATTATTGAAGAAGCATAATCACAGCTTATAATTGTGTAAGGATAAATACAGGATGCATCATCAATTTCTGCATCAGGATTATAATTCAGTGCATCAAGGTTAGTACAACCTTCTATTGCTCCGCCACCACCTGAAATATTCACTGAATAATCTTCGCATTGCCCCCATGTATAAAGTATAGAACAGGGATCTAATCCGCATGGTCCGTTATACTCGCACATTACTCTCATTCTTGTAGTTCCGTCTAAAGCTGATGCGGGAACTGTGAACGTATAAGTATCAGATGAACCTGCGGAAGGAACAACTGCACAGCCTATAGATTCTGTACTTTCAAAGGTTTCGTCCTGATCATAATCTATCCAAACTTCTATCGCCTCGGGCCAGTCAGCAGCTCCATATACAGTTATCGAATATTCAGTTCCTGCTGTAAGGTCTGTGCTTAATGCAGTATAATCAACGTAATCAAGTCCGCCATCATCGCCGGTTGTATTATCAATTGTACCGAGTACGACCCGGTCAATATAATCGCCCTCAGCTGCGCCTGTGGCATAAGCGGGAGTGCAGTATTGTGCTACGGAAGAAACTGCAAACATGCATATTGCCATACATGTAAGCATAAATTTGAGATTGTTGTGTAAGAAATTTTTCATGATTTAAAGTTTTTGGTTAAAGAAAATTGTTTCATAACTCTGCCAGGGTAAATTGCATGACAAGTTAAAATTTGTTTAGCAATGTTAATAAAGAATTTGACAAAAAAATGAAAAAAGTTTCTTTAATGAAAATGCTTTGTTACAAATAAAAATAAATCAGGCGATTTTTTTCATTGCGAGGTCATATACAAATTGTAACTGTTCTTCCTGAGTAAGTGCAGTATTATCAAGTTCAATAGCATCTTCGGCTTTCTTTAGTGGACTATCTGTCCTTGTAGTTTCTTCATGGT
>JACMJP010000370.1 GCA_014380545.1 Chitinophagales bacterium
AATAAGCATGTAAGAAATTACCAAGACCGAGTATATGATAAATGATGTTGTGGTAGATAAAATAAGCGACCAGCCAATTGATATTTATTTATTGTTTGAGGAAGATAAACAAGGAACTGTAGTAACCGGTTTTTTTGATACCGGCGACCAATTTATTTCTTCTACTACACCAACAGCAAAATACGAGGAAGCTGAAAATTTTATGCGTCGTTTTGCATGGAGAATTGAAAAAATAAAAATAGAAGATAAATTAAGCGATGCAGAAAAGCAACTCAATAAAAAACAGGATGAACAAAAAGATCTTGAAAGAAAAAATCAATCTTTAAATGATGATATAAAAGATTGTGATGCCGCAATAGAAAAAGCAAAAACCGCATTAGATCAAAATGCAAAGGAACAGGAAACAAAGAAAAAAGAAATTGAGGAGCAGAATAAAAGTGTAGGAGATGTAAAATCAGAATTAGATCAATATAAAGATTATTAATTATCTAATTAAAATAAAAATTTCCATTCAAAGAATTCTCTGAATGGAAATTTTTATATGTAAAGTAAATTATTTGGTTGCTAATTCCTCTTCCTGCTGTAGCCTGAATCCATTGCCATGAATATTTACAATCTCTAATGTAATATCATCCTTTAAATATTTGCGCAGTTTTGTTACAAACACATCCATGCTTCTTGCAGTAAAATAATCATCCCGCCCCCAAATTTGTTTTAATGCTTCTTCACGATATAATATATCATTCATCCGTGCAGCAAGCATACGCAACAACTCGGCTTCTTTCGGTGATAACTTATCTGTCTTACCTTCATGCGATAAAATTCTTGTTTTATAATTAAAATGATATTTACCAATTTCAAATTCTTTTTGCTGGTTGTTTTGTTTTAAACGTCCCCGTTTTAAAACAGCGCTTATGCGGTATAATAATTCTTCTGAATTAAAAGGTTTGGTCATGTAATCATCAGCACCCAGTTTGAATCCCTCAATAATATCCTGCTGCAATGTTTTTGCGGTAAGAAAAATGATTGGGATATCAGGGTTCATGCGTTTAATTTCTGTAGCTACTGTAAAGCCATCTTTTTTTGGCAGCATTACATCCAGCACACACAAATTAAAATCTTCCTTTTTGAAAAATTCTGTGCCCTTGTCGCCATCATTGGCAAGTTTCACATCAAAATTATTCATTGTTAAATAGTCTTTGAGGACAGTGCCGAAATTTGGATCGTCTTCAACTAAAAGAATTCTTGTTTTTTGCTCTTCCATATTTTTAGTTTATGATTGAAAAGGAATAAATATTTTAAACTCACTGCCTTTATCAGGCTGACTTATTACATTAATGGTTCCATTGTGTGCATCTAATATTGCTTTTACATACGCTAACCCCAAACCAAAACCTTTCACATTATGAATATTGCCCGTAGGCACACGGTAAAATTTTTCAAAGATCATTTTTAAATTTTCCTGGGTCATTCCAATACCATTATCTTTTACATAAATGAAAATCCCGAATTTATTATTTTCAGTGCGCACAACAATTTCAGGAATCTCAGGCGAATATTTATTTGCATTATCCAATAAATTATAAATTACATTCATTAAATGCACCTCATCTCCAGTAAGTTCAAAATTTTCAGCATTTAATTCTGTGTGTATTTTGCCGCCCTTTTCTTCAATAAGAATACTGATATTTTCAACTGCCCTTACAATAATATCATGTATATCAATTTCATCTTTACTTAGGTTTATCTGGTTTCTGTCAAGCATTGCCATTTGCAAAACTTTTTCCACCTGACCGTTCATGCGGCGGTTCTCTTCTTTAATAATATGCGAATAATGTAATATCTTATCTTTATTTTCAATTATAATCGGATTACTTATAGCATCAACTGCTAATGATATTGTTGCAAGCGGTGTTTTAAATTCATGCGTCATATTATTAATAAAATCACTTTTTATTTCACTTAGTTTTTTTTGCCTATATAAAATATGAATAGTGTAAGTAAATACAACAATAATAATTGCGGTGAACAATAATGAACCAAACAGCAACATCCATACACTTTGAAATAAATAATTTTTCTGATTAGGGAAGTCAACAAATAAATAATCAGGTTCAGAAAAAATATTAGACGGAAATAATGTTGCTTTATGTTGTGTCATCAGCAATTCTTTTTTTACACCTTCACTTGCATTGGTAATTAAATATTTATTGTCTTTTAATACCCCATAATTAAATCCTGCGTCAATGCCCCGGTTCATCAACTCCTCCTTTAATACTTTTGACAAGTAAGCTGTATCTATCCAGCGTTCAGGCTGAAGCCCCCTGCTGATCATTTCAATGTAAAACTGATCAACTGTTTTTTTCATTAGATCACTACCTTGTTGAAATTGTTTATCAAGCCCCTCAATTATCTGGGGTGTAAAATTATTTTCCATATCACTGTAACTCTCCGGTAAACTTCCATCAATTTCAATCTGCTGTAACTTTACAACAGGCCGGTTAGGAATTGTACCCTGTATTTCATTATTGCCCGTAAATGGAGAAACCTCTGTTTTATTTTTTTCATTTTTTGCAATAATGGCATCTTTCATTTGAGATTCCATTACTCTTTGCATAATGCTGTCGCTTATGCGGGGTGCATATGTATATAATGAGTCTTCAATAATTGTGAGCCCGTATGCTTCTCCAAAAATTTTCGCTGCAAATTTTGTTTCAATTTTTTCTGCAGCAGTATGTAGTGCTTCATTCACCTGGTAGTCAAATAATTTTTCCTTCTGCACAAGCACATTATTGATCCAAAAAACCTGCACCAGTACAATACCCGCAAGAGCAGACGCCATTACTGCAATAATTATCCAGATACGATTTTTCTTCACAATTACAAATTTACACAAGTGTTAAAATGCCGCTGCAGTGTTTAACGTAACATTAACGTATTTTATGTGCACCTTAACACTGAAACCGCCTTCAGTCTTCTATTTTTGTCATGTTTCTGTAACCGGATTCCCAAGTCTGATAATTTTATAAGAAAACTAAATAACTATATTATGAAAGCGTTTAAATTATTAAGTATATTATTTATTGCCGCAATTCCATTTTTATCTGTTGCGCAAAATAATGATGAACAGGTGCATATTAAAATTGATGCGCTAATTAATGGTGAGCAAATAAATATTGATACTACTATAGATGATCTGGGAGATTTTGATCTGGAGGAATATCTTGAACAGTTGGGTATTGAAGATGACATGAGTGAATTAAATATTGATATAACAGATGATGCTGCATTTAATTTCGATTTTAATTTTGATGAAATGGCATTAGAAGAAATGCTGCAGAATTTGGAAAATATAGAAATGCCTGAACTTCCTGAAATGCCTGACATGCCTGCTTTAGCACCGCTTGAAAATTTCTCTTTCAGCAATGGCAATAAAGCATTTCTCGGAGTAATGACTGAAACAATGGAAAAAAATGAAGGCGTAAAAATTACGGAAGTAATTGAAAATACTGCTGCCGCAGAAGCAGGATTAAAAACAGATGATATTATTACAAAAATTGATGAAAAAACAATTGAATCAACAAATAATTTAATTGAAATATTAAGTGTGTATAATCCCGGTGATAAAGTAAAAGTTACATACACCAGAAATGGTAAAATAGAAACATCAACTGCTACATTAAAAGAAAATGAAGAATATAAAAATTGGGAAGAATATGAAAAAAACTGGGAAGAATGGGGAAAAGAATATGAGCAGAATTGGCAAAACTGGGAAAAGGAAAACGGGGATAAATGGAACCAGAATATTGACACCAATATGTATAAGATTGAAGAAAGAGGATTCCTTGGGGTTATAATAGACGACATGGACAACGATGCAGGTGTAAAGATTTCTGATATTGTTGAAGAAAGTGCCGCAGAAGAAATTGGATTAAAAGCAGGTGATATTATTAATTCCATTGATGGAAAAGAAATGAAAAATTATGATGATGTACTTGAGGCAATTCAAAATAAAAAACCGGGAGATGTAATTAATGTAAATTATTCAAGAGATGGAAAAACAAATGATGTGAAAGCCACTTTGAAAGGCAACCAGAAAATGATATGGAAAAATAAGGGGGATGAAGAAGGAATGATATGGGATGCTCCAACTCCCGGTAAAGGAATTAAGGTTTATTCATGCCCTGGCCCTATCAATGCGTATTGCTATACATTGGATGGTGAAAAAAAAAGTATCAATATGAGCATTAAAGTAATTTCAAATACTGCTGCAGCCCCTTCACCGGATAATTCTTCTAAATCAACGGGTAGTTTATTGGACCCCGAGACAATTCAATTCTATCCAAATCCCACTACAGGTGTATTTAGCTTAAAATTTAATTTGAATCAAAATGGAGATACTGAAATAATAATAAGAGATATTGATGGGAAAGTGGTTTATACAGAATCGCTGGCAGGGTTTGAAGGCAGCTATGAAAAAACTATAGATCTCGGTCAGTCAGCAAAAGGAACATACTTTATTAATATAAAGCAGAATGATTATACCGCCACAAAGCAGATTGTACTTCAATAAGATATTTTTTTAACGGCATTTGTTCATAAAAGACCGGGAGTTTCCCGGTCTTTTGTTTTTCGTATGCTTCTTTTTATTTTTCAGTAAAAGCCTTATCTTTGCTAAATCTTTTCGATTTCTGAGGGGACATTGTCCCCTCTTTTGTTTCTGTATATGGAAGGTTTAAAGAGCAGAATAGAACAATGGTTGCAGCCAAAGCTCGAAGAAATGAATTGTTACCTCGTGGATGTGAAGGTGTTGAACAATGGAAGCAAGATCGAAGTGTACATTGACAATAACGATAATCCGGTTACCATCAGTGAATGTGAAGCAGTTAGCCGTTATCTAGAATTTTATCTTGATAACGATGGTAATATAAATAATAAATATGTGCTGGATGTTTCATCACCTGGAATGGATAACCCGTTCAAAGTGCCAAAGCAGTATCAGAAAAGCATAGGCAGAGCGGTAGAGATATTGATGAACACAGGTATGAAGAAAGAAGGTATATTGAAATACGCTAGCGATGATAAAATAGAAATTGAAGTACATCATCCGGCAAAGAAAAAACACCTGAAACCGGAAATTACAACTGAAGAAATTCAGTTTACAGAAATAAAAACAGTAAAAAAGAAAATAATATTTAATTAAAAGGAAATCAATATGAACAGTTTACAACTTGTTGAATCCTTTAGCGAGTTTAAGGATAACAAGAATATCGACAGGCCAACCCTTATGAAAGTGCTGGAAGACATTTTCCGTGCTATTCTGAGAAGAAAATATGAGTCCGACGAAAATTTTGATATTATCGTAAACACCGAAAAAGGAGATCTCGAGATCTGGCACCGAAGAACAATTGTGGAAGATGGAACAGTGGAAAATCCAAATACACAAATAAGTTTATCTGATGCATTAAAGATTGAACCTGATTATTCTATTGGTGAGGAAACTTATGAAGAAATAAGCATAGAAAGTTTTGGAAGGAGAGCAATTTTATCAGCAAGGCAGGCTCTGGTTCAAAAAATTATTGAATTAGAGAAGGATGAAATTTATAAAAAATATAACGACAGGGTTGGAGATATTGTAACCGGAGAAGTTTACCAGGTTTGGAAAAAAGAAGTTTTATTATTGGATGATGACGGTAACGAACTATTATTACCCAAAGGAGAAATGATCCCATCTGATAATTATAAAAAAGGTGATACACTGAGAGCAGTCGTAAAAAAAGTAGATTTTAAAAACAATTCACCGGTAGTTATTCTTTCAAGAACGGACGGAAGTTTTCTTGCAAAATTATTGGAACAGGAAGTACCTGAAGTATTTGACGGATTAATTGCAATAAGAAAAATTGTAAGGGCCCCGGGTGAAAGAGCAAAAGTTGCCGTGGAATCTTATGACGATAGGATTGATCCCGTTGGTGCATGTGTGGGTATGAAAGGTTCAAGGATTCACGGAATAGTTCGTGAATTAAGAAATGAAAATATTGATATTATTAATTACACAAACAATATGACACTGCTCATTCAAAGAGCATTAAGTCCTGCAAAAATTAATTCAATAGATCTTGATAATGAAAATAAAAAAGCAAGTGTGTATCTAACCCCCGACCAGGTTTCGCTTGCAATTGGTAAAGGAGGACTAAATATTAAATTAGCCTGCCAGCTTACAGGATTTGATATTGATGTATTCCGTGATACAGATGAGGAAGAATATGATGTTGACTTAGATGAATTTGCAGATGAAATAGATGAATGGATAATTGATGAATTAAAAGCAATAGGCTGTGATACAGCAAAAAGTGTTTTGGAATTAAGTGCTGAAGAATTAGTAAGAAGAACAGATCTTGAAGAAGAAACAATAAAAGAAATCCTTCGCATTCTTAAGAGTGAATTTGAAGGTGAGTAATTAATGCATGCGCAAAGAATATTAAAAAAATAATTTGCGCATTAGTAAATAAATATGTCAGAAGAAAAAAGCATACGATTAGCAAAAGCTGCAGGCGAATTCAATGTTGCAATATCACATATTGTTGAACTATTGAACAGTAAAGGCTTTTCTGTTGAGAATAAACCCACAACGAAACTCTCAGAGGAGATGTATAATCTTTTGCTTAAGGAATACGGAAAAGATAAAGTGCTGAAAGAAAAGGCTGATCTTGTAAGTATTGGGGTTGCCCGTAAAATAGAAAAGCCGGAAGAAATTGTTGTAGTAGAAAAAATAGCCCCCGCTGTAATAAAAGAAGAAAATGAAAATGCAAATAAAAGAACTGTTGAGGAAATACCTGTTAAGAAAGAAGTAAAAAAAGAAATTGAAAAAGGACCTGAACCGGAAAAAGAACAGGAGTTAACCAAACAAAGAAAAGAAGAAATTGAAAAACCAAAAGTAGTAGGAAAAATTGACCTTGAAGCTGGGAAGAAAAGCAAAAAAAAGGAGCCTGAAAAGGAAATAGAACTTGTTGATAAAACAGATCCGGATAAAAAAATTAATGAAGAACCAGCAATTGAAAAAGAAGAAGAAAAAATTGCAGCAGAAATTCTTCCTGAACCCAAAATAAGAACAGAAAAAGAAATTGAGTATGATAACATGCCAATGATCGAAAGAAAAAAGGTCACATTAGAGGGACCAAAGGTTTTAGGAAAAATAGTATTAAAGGAAGAAAAGAAACCAGATAAAAGAAACTTTCAGCAACGCCAGGATGATAATAGGAAAAAACGTAAACGAATTAAAAAAGGTGGTGAGAGAATTAATGTTGAAAAAATAAAAGAAGAAGAAAAAAGAGATGATCGCCAGGTAAGGGCCGACAGAGGAAAGGTGCCGGAAAGAAAACCACTTGTTGATCCGGGGGTTCAGGAAAGAATAATACAGGAACAAATAAGAAACACACTTGCAAAATTAAGTGGAGGCAGAGGCAGACAGGGAAAATCGAAATTCAAAAAGCCAAGAAGGGAAGATGAGAGAGCCGAACAACAGGCATCTACGCAAAACAATAATTTACAGGTAGCAGAATTTTCTTCAGTTGCTGAACTTGCAAGTTTAATGAATGTATCTCCTATTGACCTTGTTCAAAAATGTTTTGATCTGGGTATGATGGTTTCCATCAATCAAAGACTTGATGCAGAAATAATAGAATTATTGGGTGAAGAATTTGGCTTTAAAATATCTTTCACGGATGTTAGTTCAGATGCTGAAGAAGCAATTGTAGAAGAAGAAGATCCTTCTTTATTAGTAAACAGGCCTCCTATTGTAACTATTATGGGGCATGTAGATCACGGAAAAACATCATTGCTTGATTATATCAGGGAATCAAATGTAGTTGCTGGTGAAAAAGGTGGAATTACACAACACATTGGTGCCTATGAAGTAGTATTACCAAATGAAAAAAAAATCGCATTTCTGGATACACCTGGTCACGAAGCATTTACAGCTATGCGGGCAAGGGGAGCAAAATTGACCGATATAGCAGTAATTGTTATTGCTGCA
Organism: Chitinophagales bacterium; assembly: GCA_014380545.1. Classification (GTDB taxonomy): domain Bacteria; phylum Bacteroidota; class Bacteroidia; order Chitinophagales; family BACL12; genus JACMJP01. The sequence continues at coordinate 8,033 of JACMJP010000370.1, forward strand.
GACGACCAGATAATGCCTCAAACAAGAGAAGCAATTAGCCATGCACAGGCTGCCGGAGTTCCGATGGTTTTCGCCATCAATAAAATTGATAAGCCCGGATCTAACCCGGAAAAAATAAAAGAGCAACTTTCTCAAATGAATATATTAGTGGAAGACTGGGGAGGAAAATTCCAAAGCCAGGAAATTTCTGCTAAATCAGGATTAAACGTTGAGTTGCTGTTAGAAAAAATATTGCTTGAATCTGAGTTATTAGATCTGAAAGCAAATCCTGATAAAGAAGCAAGCGGAACAATTATAGAAGCTTTGCTTGATAAAGGAAGAGGATATATCAGCAACATCATGGTGCAGGAAGGAACACTTGAAATTGGTGATATGATGGTAGCAGGTCCGTATTATGGAAGAGTAAAAGCAATGTTCAACGAAAGGAATCAAAAGATATCCCAGGCCGGTCCTTCAACTCCGTTGCTTGTTCTTGGATTGAATGGCGCTCCGCAGGCGGGTGAAAAATTTAAAACTTATGAAGATGAAGATGAAGCAAAATCTGTAGCGAATAAACGCATGCAGATAGTTCGTGAACAGGGAATAAGAACAAAAAAACATATTACACTCGAAGAGATTGGAAGAAGAAAAGCACTGGGTACCTTCCGTGAATTAAACATTATTATTAAGGCTGATGTTGACGGTTCAATGGAAGCATTAACTGACAGCTTACAAAAACTCACCACCGCTGAAGTACAGGTAAATATTATTTTCAGAGGTGTGGGTCAAATTACAGAAAGTGATGTTATGCTTGCAAGCGCATCAGATGCAGTAATTGTTGGCTTCCAGGTGCGTCCATCGGCAAGTGTAAGAAAATTAGCAGAGAAGGAAGGTGTTGAAATAAGATTATACAGTATTATTTATAATGCCATAGAAGAAGTGAAAGCTGCAATGGAAGGCATGCTTGCACCTAAAATGGTAGAAAAAATTACCTGTACAGTTGAAATAAGAAATGTATTCAAAATATCGAAGATTGGAACTATTGCCGGATGTTATGTGCTTGAAGGAAAAATTACAAGAAACACAAAAATACGGGTGCTGCGGGATGGAATCGTAATTCATACAGGTACACTTGCATCGCTCAAGCGCTTTAAAGATGATGTTAAAGAAGTTACATCAGGAATGGAATGCGGGTTAAATATTAATAACTTTGATGATATACAGGAAGCTGATATTATTGAGGGATATGAGGAAGTGGAAGTGAAGAGAACGTTATGATGTGCTGTCTGCTATCAGTGAAAATATTCTACAATTTATTATATCAGTAAAGCAAATACTCATTTTGCTTTTTGAAATTTAAATTAAAAAGAAAGGCAGGATGGGTTACACCTGCCTTTTCTTTTCATAACAGCCTTACAAGACTTATATGTGGAACGAATACATGATCTTTTAAAAATGTCCGCTGTACTAACAATTTGAAAATACATGCGGACACTGTGTTTTAATGGTCAACCTTGTTTCATCGGTTGCACTTTCATGGTGCTTTCATCGGGGTTGTTTTCACTGGCTTTTTTGTGTTTGCTATGATGATGGGTCAAAGAGACAAAACATATATGTAGTACACAACCTGCTTTTAGGGAACTGCGGCTTTTTATGGGTGAAATGCAGGAATGATTTAGGGAACGAATGTTTTGCCGTCTGTAAAAAGGTAATTAAGGAACGTTCAGCTTGCCTGTAAGCCAGTTTTTATTTGCGATGTCAGTATTTAAAATCTTTTCGTGCAGTTTATTTTTTGCTACTGCATAATTCTCTGTATCAATAAATGGTCTTTTATCAATCAGCCTGGAAAGCCTGTAAGTATAAAGAAATAAATACCTGTACAGATCACCTTGCTTGCGGCTTAATTTTTTATTTCGCAATAAATATACTCTTACAGAATGATAGAGTGAGGCAAGTGTTTCAAAATCTTCCTTTTCAAAATAAATTTTTAATAAAATGCTGCGTCCATCAAGATAATATACAGCATCGTTTGAATGTATTTTATTTAAGGCAACCATTGCGGCATCAAAATCATTTTTTTCAAAATAAAGCGAAGCCAGATTATAATGATATGCGTCATGCTGAACATCAGGTAATATTTTATGTTTGTATGTTTCAATAAAATTTTCAGCCTTATAAAATTCTTTTAACCGCAATGCCACAGTGATATAATTTTTAAATGTCCACTGACTCATATATTGCCCCTCATACATAATATTATTTAGCAACATAATATTGTATAGATCGAACAATTCACTTAAGTATTTATGATGATTCAGATTAATGTGTTTTACGCATTGATTTTGACCGTATAAACATAGCTCCCTTGCAGTTCTCACAGGCATCTGGCCAACATATTCTATCAATATCTTTTTATATTGCATATATGCTTCTTCATCATCACTGTTTTTTAAAAATCCAAATACATAAAAATAAATCTGCAGCAGGGGATGCAAATTATATTCAGATTTATTTTCATGAAAATATTGCAAAAAAGATTGCAGTTCCTTCTTATTAAATTCAATCCCCTTTAAATTTCTCCTGTTTATTAATTCGCAATACATGCGCATAGTATCTAAAAAATAATATTCCCTGAAATTAAAAACACATGCTTCGAGCAGATCAAATCTTCTTTTTGTTGCGGTAGTAGAAAGGTATTCATCTGATAAAGATTGTAATTTAAGTTGTATAAATATTTCATCAGGCGAATACACCGGCTTTTTATCTTCAACATATTTTTTACTGAGTTTTTGAAATTGATTTACTAATCCTTTTTGTAAATACATTTCAGCAACTGCCCATTGCTGCACTGAAATTTTTTGCTGCATCCACTGTAATTGCATAAATTGCAGTAATAATTTCTTCAGATGCGTAAAATAGTTTTTCAAAACCTGGCCATTATACTTTTTTCCATCAAATGCCTCGGCATATAGCTGTTCTTTTTTAGCTGAACCCTTTTCTGCAAACTGTTTTTTGCAAATTTTTAATAAATGCACTACGGGTTTTTTCCTGTTGAATAATCCGGAATCAACAAATTGAGAGAAAGCATCCGCTTCAGCCGGCAAAAGTGTTTTATAAAGATTCCAAAAATCTGAAATATATTCAGGGTTACCTTTATTCATAATATAAAGTTATAAAATGCTGAAAATCAATTTATAAGTTTCTATGCTAATCATATTATTCAGATTACAAATAAACAAAATAATTCTTGTTTTTTGGTTATAGTAATTGCAATTTTATACCAGTTAATCATATAGAGATAATGTCGTCACTTCAAGCATATAAGTTTGTACTGATAAGCGTATTCCTCTGCCTGCAAGGCTTGGCCCTTGCTCAAAGTTCAAGATGGGCCTATCCGGGCGGAGATTCTCAGGATGATTTTGCGACTGGCCTGGTGAGATCACCCAATCACGGCTACGTCGCATGCATCAATGGAGGGGCTACTGAAGATATTAGTTTTTCGGTGGTTAAATTAGACAGCATAGGAAATCTTGTATGGTTTATAGAGATTGATAAAGATTCTGGAATTGAATTTCCGAATCAAATAATCCGGGATCAAATCGGTTCAGGTTATATTATCACTGGTAGTGCAAATATTTCTTCCAACCCCTGGCTTATTCATATTGATGAAGATGGTAATATCATTAGTACCTCTGAAATCTGGAGCGATCTTACACCAGGCTTTTCAGGCATAGGCGCACGAACTGCATCCATAAATGATTCAAATTATGTTGTTGCAACATACCAGGCAGATAATTTTGATTTATACTTCACAACAATAGAAACAGACGCATTAGGTTTTACATCAACACTTTCATTTCCGGGAGATGCTTTATCATCATCGTTCGCTATAACCGATATTTCTGATACACCAACTGAAACGGAATTTGTAATTGCGGGAAACAGTTTTGATATTGCCGAACAACCATTTATTTATATAATAAATAAAGATGGTGATTCTCTTAATTACATTCCTTTTGCTATTGACAGTGTTGTTGTATTAGCAATTGATACAACCTCCGATGGAGGATTAGTAGCTACAGGAGCAAATTATGATTCAACAAGATTATTTTTCACTTACTTCAATACATTAACAGGAATTATAACAGAATTTGATACGCTATATCCATCTACCGGGTTAAGAATTATCGGGCAGGATATTATTGAATTAAGCGATGGTATTTTCGGGATTCTTGCAGTTGAAATACATCCATTTGGCAAAAGATCTTCTTTTATTAGAATTGATGCTTCAGGAAATATAATTGACGAAAATATAATTTTATTAGATGCTGGCAATATTGCATTAACTCAATTAGTAAAAGATAATGATGTTTCTTTAGCTGCATCAGGGTCTATCACTACCGGGGTAACAGAAAAACTAAATGAATTTTTAATAATCAGGTCAGATTCAATGAAATCTCCTTTATGTGTATATGATTGTGTGTGGCCCGGCGATGCCGATAATAATGGATTTATTGAAATGAATGATCTGCTTTTTATAGGTGCGGGTAATAATGAAACAGGATTTACAAGAACAGATAGCGAACCACTTGAATTTATTGCACACTTATCAGATGAATGGTTAGATGATTTCCCTACCGGATTAAATTATAAATACACAGATTGTAATGGTGATGGAATTATTAATGTAGTGGATACAACTGCATTACAATTAAATTATAACCTTTCGCATAATATATTTTCTTTAAGAGAGTCTGGTGGCGGCGATTATCCCTTATGGTTAAATACAGCGGGGCTAATAATTCATGAAGGATACAATGAAATTCCTGTTATGCTGGGCACTGAAGATATTCCTGTAGATAATATATATGGATTTGAATTTTCGGTTAGTTATAGCCATCCGTATATTATAGATTCAACAAGTGTAAAAATTCAATTTAATGATTCATGGCTTGGCGATGCAGAATTACATTTATTACAATTAGATAATAATTTTCCTTTAACCTATAACATTGATGCGGGTGTTACAAGAAAAGATCACAACAATTCATCAGGATATGGCGAAGTAGCAAGAATGAGTTTTGTAGTTGAAGATAATATTGCCGGCATTTCCTTAAGTGATTCAGTTGTTATTTTTTCTATTGAAGGAGCTTCGGGTATTACAAATACACTTGAACCTGTTTCTCTTTCAGCATCTACTTACTCAATTGCAATACCTGTTGAAAATCTCACTAAAAATGAAGGAATAAAAATATTTCCGAATCCTGTTTCAGGAAATATTATAAAAATAGTTGGTGCTGAAAATAGTTTGCTAAACGCAAACTGGAAATTAACT
>JACMJP010000371.1 GCA_014380545.1 Chitinophagales bacterium
AAATAACTCTATCGGAGATCAGCTTAATAAGAAAAAAAATGGGTATGATAAGACAAACAAAAGAAAGAACCATGACCAAAGCAGTTGATAAACCTTTGTTCCATTTCCTTTTTTCCTGTAAATAAATATTTAAGGGACGAAAAATTACATAAATAATTATTGCACCTAATAAACCGCTCAATATCCCCACCAATCCTAAAGCAATGAATATTGCTATGAAAATAATAATAATTAGGATTAAGATATTTCTTTGTTTTAATGTTGAAACGCTAAGCGGCATAATTGAATTTTAGTTATAAAGGTAAGAATAAAATACTATGGCTAATTAAATGAGAATCTATAAATAAAAATCAGCTTATTAAATTGGGTAAAACATTCCCCAATGATTTAACAGAAAAAGAATTTTTCTAAAATGAAGTATTGATTATTTCTTTTTTGTTTTCTGTTGTTGACCTTTTCCCTGTTTTATTTGTTGTTGTTTCTTCATAGCTTCTTCCAACCTCGCCTGAAATCCGGATTTTTTTACCGGCTTGGCTTTATTCTCCTGGATCTTTGCATGTATCGCCTCATCATTAATAAAGAATCTTCTTATTCCCCATTGTTGCGCAAAAGTCACCATGTTACTTACAAAATAATAATACGTTAATCCGGCAGGTGAACTATTTAAAAAGAAAAAGAAAAATACCGGCATCAGGTATTGCATAAATTTCATTTCCTTCGGCAAATTAGCTGTCTGGGACATATTTACACGAACATACATGATTGAAGAAATTGTCATTAGCACACAGAATAAACTAATGTGCGATCCAATTCCGAATGGAAGATTAATTCCCAATTTTATAAGGTCGTCATATGTAGAAAGGTCATTTGCCCATAAAAAACCCTCTTGCCTTAAATCAATTGAACCGGGAAATAAACGGAACACTGCAATTAATATAGGCATGGATAATAATGTTGGGATACATCCGCCCAGGGGATTAACTCCTGCTTTGCGAAATAATTTTAATTGTTCCTGTCCCAATTTTGCCTGGTCATCTTTATATTTTTCTCTTATTTCAGCTACTTCAGGATTTAACACCCGCATTTTCGCCATAGATAAATAGGAACGATAAGTAAGCGGTGTAAGCGCTAATTTAATTATCAGGGTTAATAATAAAATTACAAGTCCGTAATTCGTAACAAAATTTCCGAGCCAGTGAAATACCGGAACAATTACCCATTGATTTAGCCATCTTATCATTCCTGTTCCCATTGGTACAATATCTTCCAAACCAATATCCAGTTTTTTTAAAGCTGCATATTCATTTGGTGCAAAATAATATTGCATGGGAAAAGAAAAATCTTTTTGATTGCTGTAAGGAATGTATAGTTCAGTATTACACAGTTTAACAAATGAGGAAGTATCTTCTGAATAAATATTAATATATCCCTGGTTGTCAAATTCATTTTTTGCAATAAGCGTTGCATTAAAAAATTGCTGCTGGCAGCTTACCCATTTTATTTTACTGTCGAAATCAATTTTACCATTTGAGCTCTTATAATCCATATCGCCATTAGCATAGCTGAAATATAATTTTGAATACTGGCGTTCATAATCAATATTTTTTTCCTGCTCCTGCATTTCATTTTGCCAGTTGAGAATTAATAGCGGAAGTTGTGCAGGAATTACTTCATTAAAACCTGTAAGCTGTAAATTGTAATCCAACAAATAAGATGTATCTGTAAATGCATACACCTGGTCAAAATATTTTCCTTCACCGCCCGGTAAGCGAAAAGTTATTTTTTTACCTGATGGATCTATGATCGGTTGAAAGTACAAACTATCTGTGCTGATAAGTTTATCCGTATTAAAATAAAATGTATAGCCGAATTTGTTATTTTCACTATTGATAAGATCAAGCGGGCCGCCCCTGTAATCTTTATATTTTTTTAACTCAACAGTTTTAATTCTTCCTCCCCTGTTTGTAAAAATAATTTTCAGGACATCATTTTCAAGAGTAAAAAATTCTTCTGTTTTCTGTACAGCATCTGCAAAAGGACCGAGAATTTGTTTTTGTTTTAGGGCTCTGAGTGAATCTTCCAGTATCGTAATTTGAGCAGCGTTTTTGTTTTGTGCAATCAGCGAATCAATAGATTGAGGGAATTTTGCTGCTTCTTCCTGTAGTTGTTTAGCATGTTTCAGGCTATCCGCAATTTCTGCCTGACGCACCTGTTTTATAGAATCCTGCCGCATGCCTTCTGCTATCTGCGCCTTTTGTGAATAATTACTCTGCACTAAGAGATAACCCACAAATAAAATTCCGATTAAAATAAAACCTATAACTGACCTGCGATCCATCTGTACCTGATTTTTCCAACTGCCTTTTTGTTTGCAGCGGCGGCAAAATTACGTTTGAAAGGTTAGAACCCAAAACGTTTTTGCAAAATGAGTTTGCTTAACTGACGGAATGCTTAACTGAAATATTTTGAGCAAAAAGAAAAAAATAAAGAGGGTTGTTCATTTTTTTCCGAATTTTACGACGTTATGAAAACCATTGCCGCAGAATTAAAAAAAATAGTTGATCAATACACTGAAAATTTTTCAGCAATCAGTGTCGGGGAATTCTCTCATAAACCCGTGCCGAAAAAATGGAGCAGGAAAGAAGTGCTCGGGCATTTAATAGATTCAGCTCATAATAATTACCGCAGATTTATTGCGGGACAAAGTGAAGAGTTTCCCCATATAGTTTATGACCAGGATTTTTGGGTTTCATCAAATGATTATCAAAATATGGAAATAAATGAGATTATTTTTTTATGGAAGCTCATGAATGAAAGAATTTATATTGTGCTGAAAAGAATGAGCACTGATAATTATGATAAGTTAGTGGATACCGGAAAAGAAATTGTTTCCTATAAAACAATAAGATGGCTGGCGGAAGACTATATTAAACATTTAAAGCATCATATCAACCAAATTATTACAGGTTCATTTGATATTGTTTATCCATAAAGTGTAAAACTTTCTTTAATAAATTTTCGAAAATATTTATTGTGTACCTGTCGGGGTATCTTTATTTTCAATACAACATTATGCCCTACATTCCATTAGAAGATCATTTGCCCGGCATAACGGGTTTACTTGAATATAGTCAGGAAACTGCAAAACCTATTCGTGAATTGACACAAGTTTTATTACGGGGTGAATCAACACTCACCATTGCGGAAAGAGAATTAATTGCAACAATTGTTTCCTATAAAAATAAATGTACTTTTTGTATGACTGCGCATACTGCTGCTGCAGATATTTTTTTAGGTGAGCATGATACAAGCGAAAAAATAAAGCAGGATATCCAAACAGCACCGGTAAGTGAAAAAATGAAAACGTTACTCACCATTGCAGCTATGGTGCAGGAAAGTGGAAGGAATGTTACGCAGGAAGCAATTGATGCAGCAAAACAACAAGGCGCAACAGATCTTGAAATTCATGATACAGTTTTAATTGCTGCATTATTTTGTTTGTATAACCGCTATGTGGACGGACTTGCAACAGTTACTCCATCAGATCCTAAATTTTATGAAGGTCTTGCAGAACGATTAAAAAATAACGGGTATAATCGTTTAGCACACGGCTATGATCATTTGAAAAAGTAATTCAATAAAAATCATTAGTGGAAACCATCACAACAACAGGAAATAATAAACAATTTTCTTCATCGTATTTATATATTGTATTTGCAATTTGTTTTACAGGTGGTGTATTTGGGGGTGTAACTTCCGCTTTGATGTCTTCTTATTTACCAGTGGCGGTAAAAGATCTTTTAGGAAATTCAGCGCAGGAAAATATTGATCATGTGAGTGCTATAATTAATTCCATGTATTTATTCGGAATGTTATTCGGTGGATTATTACTTGGTATATTTGGCGACAGGGCCGGAAGAAAAGTATCTGTGCTGATATCAATTGCCTTTATCGGATTATTTACTTTACTTACTGCATTTGCAAATGACTGGTGGATGGTTGTTGCCTGCAGGTTTTTTTCAGGATTTGGAGTTGGAGGAATTTTAGTTACCTCAACAATATTAATTGCAGAAGAATGGACTGAAAAAAACAGGAATATTGCCTTGGGTATTTTATCTATTACAATTCCTGTAGGAATTTTCTCAGCGGGAATTATTACTTATTTTTTTGAAGACTGGCGCAAAGGTTTTTTAATTGGTATTGTTCCATTATTGCTTTCAATCATTGCACAATTTACAATTCGTGAGTCCGAAAAATGGAAGCAGAACAGATCAGAAAGAAAAACAATTGCTGAAAATAAAATTTCAATTTTTAATAAGACAACTCTTTACGATCTTATTATCGGGTGTGTTATTTACGGCACCATGCTCATAGGTTTATGGGCGATCTTTTCATGGCTGCCAACATGGGTGCAAACAATTGTTACAAATTCTGACGGACAAAAAGAAAGGGGCATCAGCATGATGTTGTTTGCAATTGGCGGATTAAGCGGCGGCTTCATTTCAGGATGGGTGAGTAATTATCTCGGCATGAAAAAAACAATGATCCTGTGTTTTGCTGCAACATTTATCATGAGCTTTATTTTATTTAAACTCAATACAACACTTTCTGTTTTCAGTTATTTGGAAATGGCTGTTATCGCAATTTTTTTCGGCATAAGCCAGGGCGCATTAAATGTTTATATCCCTGAATTATTTCCTACTTCTATCCGCTCATCAGCAACGGGATTTTGTTTTAACATCGGAAGAGTATTTACAGCATCCGTTGTATTTTTTGTAGGATGGCTTGTAAATGTTCTGGGAGGATACGGCAATGCTTTATTTATTTTTTCATTTATATTTTTAATTGGTTTAATAACAACATTTTTTGCAAGGGAAAAAGATCTTATTCAACAATAAATAAAATTTTATGGCTTATATAAATTTAGAAGAAGGATTATATGGCATCAGGGGGCCGATGGCTTTCAGACCTGAAACTGCAAAACCCATTAATGAACTTGCGGAAATATTATTGCGCAATGACAACACATTAAGCCGGGGAGAACGGGAATTAATTGCAACCTATGTTTCTTATTTGAACGACTGTTTCTTTTGCCAGAATGCACATGGCGCACTTGCGCAACATTATATGCAATGTGATGTGCAATTTCTTGACAGTATTAAATTAGATTTTAATGCAATGGATATTTCTGATAAATTAAAATCGTTGCTTGCAATTGCAGGAAGTGTGCAGAAAGGCGGAAAATATGTTACGCCTGAACAAATAACACATGCAAGAGAACTTGGTGCTACAGATAAAGAAATTCATGATACTGTTTTAATTGCTGCTTTATTTTGTATGTGCAACCGGTATGTGGACGGATTAAATACTCCTGCAAATCCTGACAGGCAATATTATATTAACCGTGGTAAGATGCGGGCGGAAGAAGGGTATATTGATTTTGATCTGTATAAATAAATCCTGAGCGCTACTAAGAAATATCAGGGCAAATATTCTCAACTCACTAACTTAGTAACTCCAAATCATT
>JACMJP010000052.1 GCA_014380545.1 Chitinophagales bacterium
GATATTTTTTATGCGGGTTATTTCTGATTTGAATTGTTCACTGAAAACCAATTCAGGTAAAGCGGATGCACTCAATAATGCAACAGATTTTTTTAAGAAGGAGCGACGATCAGCCATAATACTTTAAAACTTTGAACATGAAAGTTAGAAGTATTTTCTTTAACTCAAAAAGAATAAAGGAAAGCAGGGCAATTATTGAACGGTCACCAGCATCATTTCTTTCATTTTATCAACCACAAAATCAATTTCTTCTTTTGTATTGAATTTAGAGAAAGAGAAACGCACTGCTGCAGAATCTTCTTCACGGTTGAAATGTGCAATTACATGAGAGCCTATGTTGCTTCCGCTGCTGCATGCACTGCCGCCGCTGGCTGCAATTCCTGCAATATCAAGATTGAATAATAATAATTCATTTTTTTCACTGGCGGGAAAGTTTACATTCAGCACAGTATATAATCCATTGTCGGGGGAATTAAATATAATACCCGGAATTTCTTCATTTAATCTTTTTTTCAGATGAGCTCTTAATGAAGAAATATATTGTTTTGTTTCTTCCAGTTCTTTATAAGCAATTTCCAATGCTTTTGCAAGACCAATTATTCCATATAAGTTTTCTGTACCCGCCCGCATATTTCGTTCCTGCGCTCCGCCATAAATAAGCGGTTTTATCAACGCATCAGCATTCACATAAATAAACCCAACTCCTTTTGGTCCGTGAAATTTATGCGCTGCACAGGAAATAAAATGGATCTTCGTTTTTTGAAGATCCAGGTTGTAATGCGCTATTGTTTGAACGGTATCACAATGAAAACATGCATCATAAGTTTCACACAGTTCACTTACTTTATCAATATCCAGTAAAACACCTATTTCATTATTTGCATGCATTAAACTCACTAATGTTTTTTCAGATGATGCTTTTAATAATTCTTCCAGGTCATTATAATCAACACTGCCGTCAGCCTCTAATTTTACATAAGTAAGTTTTATTTTATTTTCTTTTTTCAGTGCTTCAACTGTATGCGTAACTGCATGATGTTCTATTTGTGAAGTAATAATATGCGTAACACCCAGGTCCCTTACACTGCATTGTAAAGCCATATTATTTGCTTCTGTGCCGCCGCTGGTAAAAAATATTTCACCGGGTGAAACATGAAACAAACCTGCTATTTGTTTTCTTGCTTTTTCAATTGCCGCCCTTGTTTCCCTTCCGTATGAATGGATGGAAGAAGGGTTTCCAAAGTGGTTATGCAAATACGGAAGCATTGCGTCAATTACTTTCGGGTCAAGAGCTGTTGTTGCAGCATTATCTAAATATACTCTCATAAAAAAATAAAGTAGTGCAAAAATATAGAATATCCTGCGAAAATTATTTGATGTAAATCAAGAAATAAGCAGATATTATTTCATGATCTGCCTGATATCATCCATCATTTTTTTTGCAATATTCTGGGCAGTATTTTTACTTTGGCTTTCAGCATATATGCGAATGATAGGTTCTGTATTACTTACCCGCAAATGCACCCAGTCATTTTCCATTTCTATTTTCAAGCCATCTTCTTTGTTTAGCTTTTCCTTTTTATACTTTTCTTCCATCTTTTTCAGGATGAGCTTTACATCTGTGCCTTCCGGTAATTCAATTTTATTTTTTGCCATAAAATAATTCGGATATTCTGCTCTTAATCTTGAGCAACTTTTTCCGCTTGTTGCAAGATGTGATAAAAATAATGCGATACCCACAAGTGCATCTCTGCCATAATGTAATTCAGGTAAAATAATTCCGCCATTTCCCTCACCGCCAATAACTGCTTTTACCTTTTTCATTTTTTCAACAACATACACCTCACCTACAGCACTCTGATAATGTTTAACGCCATGTTTATCTGAAATATCTTTTAATGCCTGAGTGCTTGATAAATTAGAAACTGTATTTCCTTTTTTATGTTTTAATACATAATCAGCAATTGAAACAAGTGAATATTCTTCGCCAAACATTTCTCCGTCCTCGCAAATTATGGCAAGGCGATCAACATCAGGATCCACCACAATACCAAGATCGGCATTATGAAATTTTACCTCATTTGCAATAGTTGATAAATTTTCAGGTAATGGTTCCGGGTTATGCGGAAACCTTCCGTTCGGAGTTGTAAATAATTCAACGGTATCTTTTACACCCAGTGCAATTAATAATTCAGGAACTGAAATGCCGCCTGTTGAATTAACACAGTCAATAACTATTTTAAAATTGCGCTCTTCAATTGCTTTTTTATTTACTAAACCCAGTTCAAGAATTTTATCAATATGCCTTCGTATATAATAAAATTTATGCTGGTATTCGCCAAGCTTATCTACATCGCTGTAAATAATTTCTTCTTCGTTTGCAATGCGCAAAACTTCGGCTCCCTCATCCGCCGAAATAAATTCACCCAAATGATTTAATAATTTTAATGCATTATAATTTTTTGGATTATGCGAAGCAGTAATAATTATTCCTCCGCCTGCATTTTCCCTGGGCACGGCAATTTCCACAGTAGGTGTTGTAGATAAACCCAGATCAATTACTTTTATTCCGATAGATTGCAGAGTGCCGATGACAAGATGGTTCACCATTTCGCCGCTAATTCTTGCATCCCTTCCAATAACAATTACAGGATTATTTGTTGTGCGCTTAACTAAAGTGCCAAATGCCGCAGTGAATTTAATTATATCTTCAGGTGTAAAATTATTTCCTTTTGTACCGCCAATAGTGCCCCTGATTCCGGAGATAGATTTAATAAGTGTCATAATTATTGCCCAAAATTATAATTTTTATATTGATACGTAATAACGCTTAAATGTGTAAAAAGGATATTTTTGCTCTGAAAGTTTTATGGCATCACACAAATACTGGTTTGAAACATGGTTTAATACGCACTATTATGATGCGTTATACCAGCATCGTGATGAAAATGAAGCAGCGCAATTTATCGACAGGCTCATAACATATCTGCAACCCGAACAAGCTGCCACTATTCTTGATGTTGCATGCGGAAAAGGAAGGCATGCAAAATATCTTGCAGATAAGGGATTTACAGTTACAGGAATTGATCTTTCTTATAAAAACATCCGGGAGGCAATGAGTTATGAAAATGAAAAAATATCTTTTTTTCAGCATGATATGCAGAACATATTCCGGATAAACTATTTTGATTGCATATTCAATTTTTTTACAAGCTTTGGATATTTTGTAAATAAAAAAGATAATTTACAGTCCATCCGCTCATTTGCCGGCGGATTAAAGCCCGGTGGTTTTTTAGTAATTGATTTTTTTAATGTGAATCATGTATTGGATCATTTGGTGGAAGATGAAAGCAAAACAATTGATGCCATACAATTTAATATTACAAAAAGTTTTGAGGATGGATTTATAGTAAAGAAGATTGAAATTGCAGAAGGAGATAAAAGAGAAATATTTTATGAAAAAGTAAGAGCCATTACAAAACAGGAATTTGAAAATTATTTTGATGCCTGCAATTTAAAAGTGAAACAAATATTTGGCGACTATAAACTCAATACCTTTAACAGTGCTTCTTCAGAAAGGCTCATACTCATCGCACAAAAATGACATTGGCACCCGCAATACAAAATTTTGATGAGCAATTGTTTTATTTTATTAATACAACATTGGGTAATAATTTTTTTGATGTTGTGCTCATTCCTATCCGGGATAAAAATTTCTGGTTACCCATGTATATTATTATTGCCGGCATCATAATATGGAAATGCAAATGGAAATCCGTAGCCTTTATTCTTTTATTGATATTAAATTTTGCAGCCACCGACCAGGTAAGCAGTGCGCTGATTAAACCTGCCGCTAAAAGAGTTCGCCCCTGCAATGATGAAGCTGTGAAAGATGCAGTTATTTTGCGCATAGAAAATTGTGGTGTGGGGAAAAGTTTCCCCTCGACACATGCAACAAATACTTTTGCATTTGCCATGATGCTGAGTTTATTATTCAGAAAAAAAAATAAAATGGATACTGCCCGTTTCCATGTTTTGGGCATTTAGCGTTTCATTTGCACAGGTATATGTTGGCGTACATTATCCGCTTGATATATTGGGGGGAGCAATTATCGGCATTTGTATAAGCTGCATTCTGTTCCTGGCTGCAAAAAGAATTGTAATGAAAAAGAATTTTCCCTACTTATAGGTTAATCTTACACCATCATTCAAATGACAATTATTCAAATAATCATATTAATAACAGCAGCGGGCATAGGAGGAGCAGGCGCATGGTTCCTGCGTAATAAAACACACAGCGAGTTTTTAAATATCTTATTATCCTTCAGCGGGGCATACCTGCTTGGTGTGGTAGTGCTGCATTTATTACCTGAAGTTTTTGCGCAAACTGTACAAACAACAACAGCACATGCGCATAACTATTCCATAGCCATTTTTATTTTACTCGGTTTTTTTATTCAGCTCATTATTGTACAATTTACAAGAGGCATTGAACACGGGCACATGCATCTGCATGAGCATTTATCCAAAGGATATGTATTCGGGGTTTTATTTGGTTTGGGTGTGCATGCATTTATGGAAGGTTTACCGCTTGCAGACAGGTCAAATGATATGCATGCTGTTTACTGGGCTATTGTACTACACAAAATCCCCGAAACCTTTGCACTGGCAACTGTATTATTTTTCTCCTATAAAAATTCTGTTACTGCTTCTGTATTAATTTTATTTTTTGCATTGCTAACACCGCTGGGAAGTTTTGCAGGAAAATATCTTTCAGAAGATGCAGCCATAAATATGCATATTTTAATTGCTATTGTTTGCGGCTCATTAATTCATATTTCCACTACCATTATTTTTGAGGCAAGCGGTAAGGCGCACAAAATAAGCTTATATAAATTTCTTGCAATTGTAGTGGGCGCAGCCATATCTTTATTGACACTGGAGTGATAATAAAGCTGTTCTTGTATATTAAAAACTTGCGGAAGTTTATAGAATGCCGCTATAAACAATAACAAGGTCTATTTCATTTGTTACCAGCTAAAATAGCTCCAATACATTGGGTTATAAAAAAAATTAAAAAATATTTTAAACTTATGAAATAAAAATTAGTTCTGCTGAAGAAAAAATAAATGTCAGTGAATTACTGCAAGGTATTTATACAATTTTTGTAAAACAGGATGATGAAGTTGTTTTTAAAGAAAGTTGTGTAAAGCAGTAAAAGTTATTACTTTGTATGCGCAGATTTTAGAAATAGTTTTTATAAAAAACAAAAAACCTCCGATATGATCTATCAGAGGTTTGCATAAAATAATTTTTTATAAGTTAATTAAAATCTTTTCCCTCTGCCAATTTTTTCTTTGCATCTTCCAGAGTTGCTTTCACCTGTGGATTCGGGTTAAGCGCTAATGCGGCTTCAACATATTTTTTTGCGTTCTTAAAATCCAGCATTGCAGAATAACCTCTTGCCAAACCTAAATTCGTAACAGGATCATCAGGATGTTTTTTATGATTGATCTTAAATACTTCCAGTGCTTCGGCATTTTTCTTTTGTGCCTGCAGGCCCCTTCCATAAAAATGCACAGCAAGCATAGGTGCGCTGGCATCATTCATAGCTTCTGTCATTAATGTTTTTGCTTCTTCATGCCTGCCCATGCTGTCTAAAACTGTTGCTTTGGCGCTCATGGTTGTAAAATCTTTTCTTGCAGTAAATGCATAAGTGCCTCCTGTCATGGCTTCATCTGCCCACAGCAAAGCTTTATCTAAATGAATTTTATTTTGCGCCAGGAATAATGCTGCATTCGCATAATTATTATAATCAAAACCCGGCGAGTCTTCCAGTTCTTTGCTCAATTGCCGAAAATAAACTTCGTTCATATCAGGTACTGTAATTTTTACCGGTATGCTTTTGTTTTCCCATTTTAATGCAACAACACAGGCGTCAGGTTTTCTGTCAATAAATTCATAAGTGAGCCATTCATGATATTCACTTGTTTGCGGTTTTACATTCACCCTTAATGCATCATCTTTTTGTTCGTAGGAAAAACTTCCCCATGCTGTTGATTTTTTTGAAAAAATAGCAACCCATTCTTTATCACCTTCAGCGGGAGCGATAAAAAAACCATAAGTGCCCGCTGCTAATTTTTTTCCTTCAATTAATACATCATGCGAAAAAGTCATCGTTGTGTTCTCATTTGCTCCTGCTCTCCACGGCGATGGATTAGCATCTGTTGAAATTCCGAATTGTAAATTTGCAAAACCATAAGGAACAAGTTCGCCCCATATATGCCCGGTTCTGTCTTCACCATTTAATCCATGTACATCCGGTGATGAATAATTAACTGTTGCACTTACAATACCCATGTATTGCGTAACACTGCTTTTCTGATTATCACCGCTTGTCGGTAAACTTATTTGCGCATAAATTATTTTATTCCATAAAACAAATGCGATCACAAGGATATAGGCGTAAGCAAACTTTCTCATTGGTTATAATTTTTCATAAAAGTATACCTAATCAGTATTTAACATTTAATTTTAAGCGTTAATACTTGTTAATCATTCTTAATATTCATTATGATTAAAAATGCTTTTGCATAAAGTAATTCCTTTATTTAGCTATTGGAAATAATAATAGATATGTACCAGGGCTTAAAATGAAAGACATTAACGGATATTTACTGAGGATATCACAGAGTATTGAACCAGCAGTATATAAAGTATTTTATCTTGTAAAAAAATAATCTTATTGTAGCAAAGGTATAGTGAAATGAAAGGCAGAACCTTTTCCCGGTTCGCTTTCAACCCATATTCTTCCATTATGCCGGTTAATTATTTCCGATGAAATAAACAGGCCTATACCTAATCCCTGGAATTTATCATCACCTTCCACCCTGTAAAATCTTTCAAATACTTTATTGAGATCGCCTTTTGGAATACCAATTCCATTATCAGTAACGGTAACATGCAATAAATTATCTTTTGTTTTAACTTTTACCTCAATGGTATCGGAGCCCGGAGAATATTTAACAGCATTTGAAAGTAAATTAATTAATACCTGTTGTATGCGTTCCTTATCTGCATTTATAATAACTGAACTATTTCCCTGCTGCTTAATAATATGTTTTTGAGAAGTGGATTGTATCATGTCGACAGTTTCTTTCAGTAAGATATCAAAACCAAATTCAGTTATAATTATAGGCAATTTGCCATGTTGTATCCTGGTAATATCAAGCAATTCAGAAATAAGATTATTCAGCTTATCAATATACATTGCTGCTTCTTCATTTTCATCTTTATCAATAATTAATTGCAGTAATTGTGCATAAGCTTTCACACTTGTGAGTGGTGTTTTCAATTCATGGCTTGCAATGCCGATAAATTCATCTTTTTTATCTTCTATAATTTTTTGGTCATGAATATTTGTAAGTGTTACGATCCATAAGATGATGTCATCATTCTCATCTCTCAACGGTTTTGCTATGCCCAGGTGCCACAAATAAATTCCATCAGCTCTTTGAATGCGGAATTCTGTCTGGAGATTTTCTCCTGTATGAAAAGATGCTTCCCATGCAATTGATAATTTTTCAATATCATCAGCATGTACCAGATCAAACCATTTTCCCTGCATTAATTCCGTTGCACTTAAACCTGTGTATTCAAGCAGGTTTTTATTTACATAATCTAATGTTCCGTAAGGGGTTGCGGTTGCAATAATATGCGGAATCGTTTCAAGCAGGTAACGGGTGCGGTCATCAGCTAATTGTCTTCTTGCCTGTTTTAATTCTTCGTTTGTAATTACAAATTCTGCATTTTTCCTTTCCAGTTCTTTGGTGTAATGTTTTAAATTTTCTTCTGTCAATTTTTTTTCTGTCAGGTCTCTGGTAATTTTTGAAAAGCCAATAATATTATTGTGGTCATCGTGCAGGGCAGTTATAAGTATACTTCCCCAAAATGTTGTTCCATCTTTTCTTACTCTTGTTCCTTCATGATTTGCTTTGCCGGATAAAAATGCCTGCTCGATAAGTTTTTCAGGAAGTTTACTTTTTCGATCCTCTTCTGTATAGAATTGTCGAAAATTTTTACCAATAATTTCTGCAGTTTTATATCCTTTTATTTTTTCTGCACCTCTGTTCCAGTTTTGGATATTTCCTTTTGTGTCCATTAATATAATTGCGTAATCTTCTATCTCATCTATCATTTTATGATATCGTTCTTCACTTTGTCTCAGTTCTTCATTTATTTCTTCAAGCCGCATAGTAGAGGTTACCTGCTCTGTAATATTATTTGTGATAGATAATAAACCGAATACTTCATTTTTTGTATTCTTTAATGGAACAACAAAACTTTCCCCCCAGCCTTTATTATGTTCAAACTTTACTTTTGGATAATGCAAAGATTCCCCCTTAAAAACTCTTTTAATTTCATTCAACCATACTTCATTATTATATTGCGGGAAGAGTTCAAAAGTGCTTTTGCCTATTACCTGTTCTTTTTTAAATCCCGTATGTTCTTCAGATTTTTTATTCCATGCTGTAATGCGCATTTCTTTATCATAAGCCAATATCATATAAGGGCTATTTTCAATAAGTGTTTCCGCAAATGCTTTTTCTTTTTCTGCATTTTTGCGCAATAAATCCTCATTCGTTATATCCATTGAAATATTCAACACATGGTCCACCGTTCCATCCATGTTGCGGTCGAAAATTGTTCCGAAAGTATGAAAACAACGGTATTCTCCATTGATATGCTTTATTCTGTATTTGAATTCTAATATCTTTTCGTCTGCACCATTTCGTTCCGCACTATTAGCTTCAGCAAGCGCTTGTGCATTTTCTTCTCCTATACGGATAAGGTCATCAGGATGTATTAAATTCATGAAGAAACTCACACCCTCTTTTAAAAATAATTGCGGATCATAGCCAAGCAATGTTTGTAACGCATGGTTAATGAAAATATATTTACCGGTATTAATATTATAAGCAGCAATAAGTGAAGGACTGATATCAGCAATTTTTTGAATGAAACTTTGTTTTGCAAGCAAATCCTGCTCTGAAAGTTTTTCAGCAGTTGCATCCTGTATAGTGCCAATTAATTGAATAGGTTTGCCACTTTCATCTTTAATTACTTCTCTCCGCCCATGAACAATTTTAATTGTACCGTCTTTTAAAATTAATCTGTAGTGTGAATCAGTGTTCTTTCCTGTGTCAATTGTTTCTTTAATGAGTGCGGATACACCAATTCTATCATCCGGATGAATGAATGATTTGAACTTTTCAAAATTAATGTCTTCTGACTGTGGCTCCATGCCGAATATACGGTATACTTCATCTGACCATATTACTTTATTATCTTTTAGAGATAAACTGAAATTACCAATATTAGCAATTGCCTGAGCTTGTTTATACAAGTGCTCATTTTTTTGAATTAATAAGAGTTGTTCATTTATTTTTTCCTGTTGCAGATCAATGTATGCCTTAAATCCGATAGCCTGTGCATCAACGCTGAATTGTTCCAATTCGTCAAGTATCTGAACAGCTTCCTGAACATCTGTTGTATAGTCTTTTAAGAATTTTGAAAAAGATCTTTTGCGAATAAAATGACCGATAACAAGATCCCGTTCAACATATTTATCCCGGGCTAAGATGGGAAGCTGATTTTCTTTCCATGCTTTTAAACCTGCTTCCATGGTTTCTTCCAGTTTATTTTCGATAACTGCATTCAGAAAATCAATATTTGCTGTTGTAGATAATTCAACTATCTGCTCCTTAGGCATGGAAGCAAAATATTTGAGCATGGGTAATTTTAATTCATAGGATAAATTGTATTGTTCTTCCACAAGTTCACCCAGTTTTTCATCCCGCAGGAATTTAGCAAATAAAGGCAGGTATGTGAAAACAAACTTCTTTTGTTTCTCCTGCTTTGCAGTAGTTTTTTTACTTCGAATTTGCATTAATAATTTTCAGATGTGGCTTTGGTCCCTGTGAGCAAAAGTATAACAGTTGATCCTAAAAAACAATATCAGCAGAAGCTCATTGAAATGCTATTGAATGTGCGAGGCAGATGTAAATTTACTGTGTTGATGATAAATAATCAGTAGGCATTTTTTTAAAAAAAACCCTGTCCTAATTTTATTTATATGTTCGTTATTACTGGAAATTAATTTAAATTAAAAAAATAACACAATGAAAAAGTATTTATTATTATTTCGTGGCGGCGATGCCCACAGAATGGAAGAGCAAAAAAGCCCTGAAGCATGGCAGGCACATATGCAAAAATGGATGCAGTGGATGAAGGCCTTAGCCGAACAGGGAAAATTTGCCGGAGCAGAACCTTTAACTAACGATGGAAAAGTAATTTCGAAAGGGTTAAAAGTTACTGACGGACCCTATATGGAGGGAAAGGAAATTGTTGGAGGATATTTAATTTGTAATGCAAATAATTATGATGAGGCTGTTGAAATTGCAAAAGGCTGCCCCATATTTGAACAGGATGGAATAGTAGAGGTTAGGGAGATACTGGAAGGAGGAATGTAATTTTTTTATAATAAAATCGGCCTGCCGCAAATAAACATGCTTTTGGGCTTTGTATTTCAAATATTAAATTGAAAACAAAATATAGCTTTGTGTATGTGCATATTCTGTAATCAAATTTAAAATAGAATGGCTGTAAAAAAAGATAAAGATAATTTTCCGCCTGCTGATAAATTAGAATTATACAGGAAGCTTATATCAACAATAACTGGTCTTGAGCTTAAAGGTGTAAGCATGCCTTACACAGCATTAAATGGAAATATGTTTTCTTTTCTTGATAAATTTGGTTCATGTGGAATTCGCCTGCCTGAAAAAGAACGGGAAGAATTTCTTAAAAAATATAAAACAACTTTATTTCATACGCAGGGAACAGTTTTGAAAGAATATGTTACCGTTCCTGATGAATTATTGCAGAATAATAAAGAAGTAAAGGAATATTTTGATATAAGTTTTGAATACGCAAAAAATTTAAAACCCAAACAATCTAAAAAATGAAAGATGCCGGATCATCTGAAGCATGACAGCAAAAAGAAATAATTTCACAATTTAAATAGCATCGCACCTTCTACTCAAACCAACCAGTTAATTGACCATCTTTTCCGGCACGAATCGGGAAAGATGGTTTCTGTATTGACTAAAATATTTGGATTAACTAATATTGAAATAGCTGAAGATATTGTGCATGATGTTTTATTAAAAGCGCTCGAAAGCTGGAAATTAAAAGGTGTACCGGAAAATCCATCTGCCTGGTTAATGGCGGCAGCTAAAAATAAAACACTTGACTTTCTGCGGCATAAAAAGCAGGAAGAAAAATATGCCCGGCAAATTACACCTCTCTTACAATCAGAATATACCATCGGACACACTTTGAATAATTATTTTTCGGAAAATGAAATAAAAGATGACCAGTTGAGGATGATGTTTGTGTGCTGCCATGATTCAATTAATGAGGAATCACAAATTGCATTAATTCTAAAAACACTTTGTGGTTTCAGCGTATCCGAAATTGCAAAAGCATTTTTAACAAACGACTCAACTATTAATAAAAGATTATATCGTGCAAAAGAAAAGCTTAGAGAATTAGAAATTAAATTTGAAATTCCCGTACCATCTGAAATAGAAAAAAGAATAGACCAGGTTTTAAAAGCTTTGTATTTATTGTTTAATGAAGGTTATAGTTCC
This sequence comes from Chitinophagales bacterium, assembly GCA_014380545.1. Classification (GTDB taxonomy): domain Bacteria; phylum Bacteroidota; class Bacteroidia; order Chitinophagales; family BACL12; genus JACMJP01. The sequence goes on from JACMJP010000052.1 coordinate 11,712, forward strand.
ACCGAAGGTGAAAGTTTTATCCGGGAAGAATTAGCTGCGGAAGCTTTGCGCCTGTGTTTAATATTATCACAACATACGGCAGGTAACATACCAAAAACTTTAGCACTGCTAGCACTCATGTATTTTCATGGGGCAAGATTTAATGCAAGGATAGATGACGAAGGAAATATCTTGTTGCTGAAGGAACAAAACAGGAAGTTGTGGGATAATGAAATGATACAGGAGGGAATAATTTTACTTAACATGGCATCGACCGGAGATTTAGTTAGCACATATCATATAGAAGCTGCAATAGCTTACGAACATTGTATAGCAAAAAGTTATAACGATACAAACTGGAAAAATCTTTTGAATTATTATCAGGTATTAATTACACTAACAAAATCTCCGGTTGCAGAATTAAATAGTGCTATTGTTATTTCTGAAATTGACGGACCTGATGCAGCGTTAAATGTTATTTTCAAAATTGAACTTGCTGATGAATTGAAAAACTATTATTTATTACCTGCAACAAAAGGAGATTTATATTTCAGAAAAAGCGATATGATAAAAGCAAAATATTTTTATGACATTGCCGAAACATTAACCTCATCACCTTTTGAAAAAAAATTGCTGAGAAAAAAGAGTAACATGTGCACTTGACTTAACTAATTTAATAATTATGAAAACAAAAACCATTAAACAGCAAATAGAATTTTTCGCAACACCAGTTCAATTGTATAATATGCTCATGGATGAAAAAATACATGCAGCATTTACACAAGCTGCGGCAAAAATATCAAACAGCGTTGGTGGAAAATTCACTGCATGGGATGGTTATATTTCAGGAAAAAATATTGAATTAATAGTAGGGAAGAAGATTGTGCAGGAGTGGACAAGTACAGATATGCCTGATGGGCACATATCAATTATAACATTTGAATTTGCTGAACAAAAAAAGGGAAATACCTTAATAAAATTTACGCATGAAAATGTTCCGGCAGATCAATATGATGAACTCTTAAAAGGCTGGATTGATTTTTACTGGGAACCTATGAAGCAATATCTTGCTAATTTGAAATAAATTAAACGCATCATTTATCATTTCAGTGTAATCTTTTTGTTTAACATTATCCTTTTTTAATTGAGAGTGATTGTTCTACGTTAAAATTGAAAAACACTTATAACTATTGAAATATCTCCTCAATCAAAATCTTTATCTTTACAAAAATAAATAAATTACAGATATGAAGAAATTATACTTACTCCTCCTGCTTATCAGCACATTTTCATTTTTGCAGGCGCAGTTAAACATTGAATTTTTAGGTCAGATAAATTATGCTGATCAATTATCAAATTTAACGGGCTGGGCAGATGGTTTAGGTAATGAATATGCAA
>JACMJP010000372.1 GCA_014380545.1 Chitinophagales bacterium
AGATTTTTAGAAACGGTCATGATGAATTGGCTGGTCTTTCTTCACAAATTCATTTAAATTAGTAGCGATTGTGATCATATTACTTCCACCCGCAACACTGTGAAATTCGTGGGCATAATCAATTTGAAATCTTTTTATTTGCATACCGAAGCCGAGAGAGAAACCCGTGAAACCTCTTTTGGTTACCAGGGACATTTCCTTCGCAGTTAAATAATCGTACCCTGCTCTTACATTAAAATTTTTACCAAAATAAAATTCGCCTGCAAATATTACATGCCGGAATATTTTATCAGCTATAAATTTTTGTTCTTTTACTTCCGATGCTGAATCAGTAGCAAAAATGTTTACCTGGTCCTGGGCATTCGGATCATTATACCTTATATCAAATGTTTGTAAATTATGGGCAGTAATGCTGAAACGCAAAGGAAGATATTTTAATCTTTTTGAAATGCCTGCCTGTATTTGAAAAGGTAATTCCTCATGATTGCTTTTCGTATACGAAATAAATTGTGTCCCGATATTTTTAATTACGAGCCCGGCAGAAAACTGGTGAGTTGTGTCTATAAATGCTCCGCCAATATCAATGGCAGCACCGAGTGAATTATAACTTTCAAGTTGCGAATACAACAATTTTACGTTTGCCCCGTAACTTAATTTCTTTTCTGAATGTGCGATGCCACCCTGAATTGCATATTCACTTGCAGAAAATTTTCCGATCACTGCTCCGGTTTCATCAGTCATTGGCATTTGTCCGTAACTCTGATATAAGATACCGCCACCAATTGTAGCATCCCATTTATCTATATATTTTCCATAAGCAACATATCCATGATTGATATTGCCCCTCATAATTGCATGGCTTACAGAAAATTTTCCATCCATTGTTTCATTATATAATGCAGGATTATTCCAGCCAAAATTTACATCATCATTAAACATGCTTATGTTAGTTCCTCCCAGTGCAGCAATTCTTGCTGAATTAGATAAATTCAAATACTGATAAGTGTAACTGCCTCCGTGCTGAGCGAATGAAATAGTATACAAAAAAATGGAGATTGAAAAACCTATAATTCTCATAAACTTGGTTGCGGAAATCTAACGTCCACATTGCGTCAATATTATTTTACCGTAAAAGTACGGCAAAAGGAAAATAAAGATGTTAAAGGTTCAACAGTAAGCTAACTGAAGAATATATTCAGGTGTAAAACTTTAAATAAATTACCTTTATTATGTAATAGTATGAAAATAGATACTAAGAGAATATCTTTCATTTGCATTTTTATTTTGCAGTTAATGACTATATTTCTCGATTCTTATCTTTTACAACAAGCAGATTCTGGTAGAAATGGGGTAGGAAAAATATATTACTCAGACTTCATCACCGGTTTACTCATTGTCAACTCCGTGAATGCCACTTGTCTTTTATTGTATTTCTTCAAAAAATATTTAGTAGTAGAAATTATAGCTCTCCTCTCAATAATATTTCTCCTTATATACTTTGGAGATATGATATAACTTTATTACAAAAAAATGATGCTTACACATGCGCTTGGCAGAAATACCTTCGGTGCTATTTCAAATACAGGAAATGTATTGAACAGGAATGAAGCAAATGAATTGCTGCACAGCTGGGTGCAAAATGAACGCTTAAAGCTCCACATGCAGCAAGTTGCTTTTTTAATGAGATGCTGGGCACAGGAAAAAGAAAATTTAAATAGTGATGACCAATGGAAATGGGAATTGGCAGGTTTATTACATGATGCAGATTGGGATCAATGGCCCGATGACCATTGCAAAAAAATAATTGAAGAATTAGAAAAGAGAAATATTGATCCTGAAATTATTCATGCTATTGCATCACATGGTCCCCGATATTTTGGTGTAGATCCTAAAACAAAAATGGGCCTGATGCTCTATGCTTTTGATGAATTATCGGGATTTATACATGCATATTCTTTAATGCGACCTAATAGCTATGCAGGCATGGAAGTGAAAGGTGTTTTAAAAAGATTAAAGGATAAAACATTTGCTGCGAATGTAAACCGTGATGATATTAAGGATGCAAGTGAGCGATGCGGAATTACAATAGAAAAATTAATTCAGTTTATTATCGATAATCAGAAGAAATTAGTTTTATGAAATTAAAACCAAATATTGAAAATGTTGCAAAGTGTTGTATCGGTGTTTTACTCATAATTATCATCAGAACAATATCACAAATGCTTATTACAGCATACCAACTTACCGGGTATATTTTGTATGAGTTAATATATGATTATGCAATAGCAACACTCATATCTGCAATCACATGTTTATTGTGCTTTATTTTATTTCTGTACAGGAAATATAAAATAGCAATCGGGTTAACAATATTACTGATAATATTTTTAGTTATTTACAAAATCTATTTTATGGAAATGAAATTATGATTTCTTCATAAGCGCAAACTCTGTTACCTGCATCATATTTTCAACATAGTGGAAACGTACATCTTTAATGAATGCTTTATTTATTTCTTTCACATCTTTTTCATTCTGCTTACACATAATAATATCTTTTACACCAGCTCTTTTTGCAGCTAAAACTTTTTCTTTTATACCCCCAACAGGCAAAACTTTCCCTCTCAATGTTATCTCACCTGTCATTGCCAGATGCGGTTTCACTTTTCTTTTTGTTAATGCCGATGCAAGGGAGGTAAGCATAGTAACTCCTGCACTCGGTCCATCCTTCGGTATAGCCCCTTCAGGAACATGAATATGAATATTTGTATTTTCAAAAACATCAATTCCAATTCCGAATTTTTCTGAATTTGCTTTTATAAAACTCAAGGCAGTACTTGCACTTTCTTTCATCACATCACCAAGATTTCCTGTTAATTGCAAATTTCCTTTTCCTTTACTTATACTTGTTTCAATAAATAAAATATCGCCTCCAACAGGAGTCCATGCTAAACCAACAACAACGCCCGGAGGATTTTTTTCGAAGATCGTATCACGGTCAAATTTTTCAATTCCAAGAATTTCACTTATGTCAGATGTTTTTAATGCCGGGTTATATTTTTGTTTTATAACCACATATTTTGCAATCCGCCGCATGATAGATGCGAGAGTTCTGTCAAGTTCCCTTACGCCGCTTTCTCTTGTATAATTGGTAATAATAAATTCCAAAATTTTATCGCTCAGTGTAATGTCTTTTATTTTTAAGCCGTGCTCTTTCTTCTGTTTTGGAACAAGATGGCGTTTTGCAATTTCAATTTTTTCCTCCGTTGAATATCCGCTTACATAAATAATTTCCATCCTGTCACGAAGTGCAGGCTGAATAGAATTTATATTATTCGCAGTAGCAATAAATAATGTTCTGCTCAGATCATATTCAAGCTCAAGATAATTATCATAGAAAGTTGAATTTTGCTCAGGATCTAAAACTTCCAGCAGTGCGCTGGACGGATCGCCTCTGAAATCAGTTCCTACTTTATCTACTTCATCCAGAATAAAAACAGGATTACTTGATTTCACTCTTTTTAAAGACTGAACTATTCTGCCGGGCATCGCACCAATGTATGTTTTTCTGTGTCCACGAATTTCACTTTCGTCATGCAAGCCACCTAAACTCATGCGCACATATTTTCTGCCTATTGCTTTTGCAATGCTTTGCCCTAAAGATGTTTTTCCAACCCCCGGCGGGCCGATCAAACATAGAATGGGAGATTTAAGATCACCCTTTAATTTCAATACTGCTATATATTCCAGTAACCTGTCTTTTACTTTATCTAATCCGTAATGATCAGCGTCTAAAATCTTATCTGCATGTTTTAAATCGAAGTTATCTGCAGTATATTCGTTCCATGGAAGTTCAAGTAATAATTCAACATAATTTGTAATTACAGAAAACTCTGCGGCGTTGGGGTGAATGCGTTGTAATTTCTCTATTTCCTTATCAAAAACATCCTGCACATTTTTATTCCATTTTTTTTCTGCAGCTTTTTGTTTGTATTTATTAATTTCTATATCACTTGGCGAACCGCCTAATTCTTCCTGAATTTGTTTTAATTGCTGATTAAGAAAATAATCCTTTTGTTGCTTTTCAATATCTGTTCTTACTTTGTTCTGGATATTATTTTTTAATTCCAGCATTTGTAATTCGCTGTTCAGATGTTTTAATACAAGTTGAGCCCGGGTAGTTAAATCTTCAGTTTCAAGTAAAGCTTGTTTTTCGGGAACATCAATCTGCAAATTGCTGGAAACAAAATGCAGTAAAAAAACAGGGCTGTCAATATTTTTTAAAACGATGGCTGCTTCACTAGGTATATTCGGAGAAATTTTAATGATATTATTTGCAAGATCTTTTATTGTTGAAACAGTAGCAAGAAACTCCTTTTCGTTACTTACTTTTTTATCTTCAATTAATTTTATGGTTGCTTTCATGTAAGGATCAGAAGAAACAAGTTCGCCTACAACAAACCTTTTTTTACCCTGTATAATAACTGTTGTACTTCCATCGGGCATTTTTAATTGTTTAATAATGCGGGCAATTGTTCCGGTTTTGTAAATATGTTCAAAACCAGGATCCTCTACGTCCGCATTTTGCTGCGCAACAACCCCTATTAGTTTATTAATTTTAAATGCTTCCGCTACTGCTTTGATAGATTTATCCCGCCCTACCGTAATTGGGAGAACAACACCTGGAAATAAAACCGTATTTCTTAGCGGCAGCACTGAAATTATTGCTGGATAATCTGAGTTTTTTAATTCATCATCTTCTTCCAGAGATAATAACGGGAGAAACTCAACATCTTCTTCTACCATGGAGGTATACAACTTTTCGTCAAATCCGTAGTCTTTCATATTTATACTGTGAAGGTAAACCTAAAAACTTTTACTTTCGTGCGACGATTTTGACAACATTAGTGCCACCGAAAGTGGGTTCCGATTTTCGGAATTAACGTCATTTTCGTCTGCCAGATTTAGTAAAAGATAAAAAATAGCATAAAAAGATGCTTCCATTGGCACTTAAAAAAATATTCTTATACATATCTCCGATCAATTATTTTTTCGGTGAGTATAATGCAGGCCTGCAATATATGCTGAATTCAGATTGGGTCTTTGATGTAAATGCAGCGTACATTTATGAATATGAAGGATCACCTGCAGATCAGTTTTATACAGATGTATTAAATATTGATAAAATTCTTTACCAGGGGCCATCATTAAGAGTGGGTGCAATAAGTTTATATCCATCCGGAATCAACCCGCTCCGTACGGATTACAATGAGTTGGAATTACTTTACCGGTATTTGTGGTACACTGAAGTTGATTTTATTGATGATCCCGACTCAGGAAAAGTTTTTAATATATCAGAAAATATGCATGTTGCCGGATTATCATGGATAGCGGGGTATGAATTTGTGAAGAGTAATAATTTTAAGTTAGATTGTTATTTAGGATTCGGTATACAAATGCGTTTTAGCGATATCACAGTAAATAGTTATGGATATGATTTTGATTCAGATATGTATGTTTTAAATGATCATAATAATGCAACCCGGCTAGTACCCATGTTGAATGCAGGAGTTCACATCGGAGTATTTACCGGAAAAAGTATTGCAAAAGAATGATAAATCTTAAACAGGAATTCATACCAAACTATATTTTTTTTCTATTTTAGGCTTTCAATTAACTAAATCAAAAATTATTAACCATGCGCACCGCTATTTTTTTTACTGCAATTTTTATATATACACAAGCAGCATTTTGTCAAACTATTGACTTTACAAATTACCAGGGGCTATATTCATCCGGCATAGTACCCGATGATTTTACAAAATTATCTTCTCAGAAATATAAAGATGAAAGGGAGAATATAAATACTTCTGAAAGCCGCCGTGACCAATTATCGCAGGACCAGTTTTATCTGGAATCAAATTTTTTAACAGACAGATTATTACACAGTGGAAGAGTTGTGTTTGGCGACCCGGTTACAAATTATTTAAACGAAATAAAAGCTATTATTTTAAAAGATGATCCCAAGCTAAAAGAAAAGATAAGAATTTATACTTACAGAAGTAACGATGCAAATGCCTATACATTTAATAACGGGATTGTTCTTGTAACAACAGGGCTACTGATGCAGGCAGAGAATGAAGCACAAATTGCTTTCATCCTATGTCATGAATTCAAACATTATGTTGAACAACATGCTATAAGCAGTTATGTTGAAAGTGAACGTATGGACCGTGGCGACGGTGTTTATAGAAATTTAAACTCGCAGGATGTAGAGCTTGCGCAATTAAGGTATTCCAAAGACCTTGAAATAGAAGCTGATGAAAAAGGATTGGAATTATATAAAAAAACAAATTATAATGCAGAAGCTGTAAGCTCGGCATTTGACGTTTTGTTATATTCTTATCTCCCATTTGATGAAGTAGAATTCAACAAGACATATTTTAATCACGGAACATTCCAGATACCTGATGATTATATTCTGGATTCCTTAAAAGAAATTTCTGCACAGGAAGATTATGATGACAGTGAAAGCACACATCCAAATATTAAAAGCCGAAAAGAAGATGCACTCGAAATTTTAGGAAATATAGATAATACAAACAGAAAAGATTTTTTAGTTTCAGAAGAAACTTTCAGGTATGTGCAGAATATATGCAGATATGAGGCAGTAAAACTCTACCTGACAGATCTAAATTATGAGTATGCGTTTTATTCAAATTATCTGCTTATGTTGGACGATCCTGAAAATCCGTATCTGCAAAAAAATATGGCCAAGGCACTTTACAGTATCAGCAGATATAAAACAGATAGGAGTTATAGCACTGATATGCATGTTTCTTACCAAAAGATTGAAGGAAATGCCCAGCAGATTTATTATATGGCAGAAAAACTCCCAGCAAAAGATTTTAGTATTCTCGCCCTGCAATCAGTATGGAAAGCATATAAAAATAATCCTCAGGATAAAACGCTTGAAATAATGACGGATGAATTGATGTATGATGTACTTAAAAAACACAATATTAAAATTAAAGATTTGAAAACTGAGTACCCAATAACTGTGGTTGATTCAGTTGCTGTAAAAAAAGAAGACACTGCAGAAAAAGAAGAAGTTAAGGAAGAAAAAACTACTTCAAAGTCGAGCAAGTATAAAAAAATAAAAGAATCAAAAGAAGAAGAAGAAACAACAACATCTAAAACAGGTGACAATGCTTACTGGAAATATGCCTTTGTGGAATTATTAAAAGATGAAATCTTTTCTAAAAAATTTACCGAAGCAGAAAAAGACCGTACGGTAGATTTAGAGGATTCTTATGAAAAATATGATAAAAAGAAAGATGAATATGCACTGGGCATAAATAAAATTGTTGTAGTGGATCCGCTGTATATGAAAGTGGATGAAACAAGCAAAACCGCAGTAAAATATGTTGCCAGCGAACAGGGACAGTTAGATATGAGAAAAAAAATAGATGATTGTGCTGATGAATTAAATATGAAAGTGGATTTTGTAAGCAGCAAAGAAATTGATTCAAAAGACGTTGAAGCATTTAACGACCTTGCAATATTAAATGACTGGCTTTCTGAAAAATTAGAACATGAGGACCAGGAAGTAGAAATTCTTAATTCAACACAGGAAGAAATGAAAACTCTTGCAAAAAAATATGAAGTAGATAATTTTGTCTGGATAGGGATTTTATCAATCAAGGAAAAGGAAGAAAATATAGGTTTAAAAATTGTTGGCCTTCTTATTCCTTATACAATGCCATTTGTTGTTTACGATCTTATTGAACCGAACAATTACAGTTATTTTTTCACACTTGTTGCAAATGGAAACACCGGTAACATGGAAATGCAATATTTTAACGGAACAAATTTAAAGGATAGGGATTCTGTTCAAAAAAGTAATATTTATTATATTCTTCACCAAATGAAAAACAAAAACAGAAAATGAAAACATTTATTTATAGCTTATTAACCATCATTACAATAAATCTTTCTGCGCAGGCGCCCGGGTATATGGGAAAGAAATTAAGTGTATCTTACAGCCCTACACTTTCAGTTGCATTTTACGATCTTGGCGACGACTACAGAGATATACCTTCCGTTGGAATAAATCTCCGCCATGACTTTGAAGCGGAATATGTTTTAGGGAGGGGTTTATCATTATCACCCGGTATTAAATTTATCGGCACTAAAATGTTTCAAACACAGATAAATGACGATGGATCCTCTTATGAAGAAGCAGGTTTTATAGGTGATGTTAAAATAAAAAGTACAGGCTTTAGTCTTAAATTAAAAAATTACTCCTTTAAAAAAAGAGGAAGCATAGCACCTGTAGGTAAATATAAATCATTTGAACTTGTGCTGATTAGGTCAAAAGCAGAAACTCTGCGGTTTTATGACTATTTTGATAATGGCGGGAGCCCAACTTATTTTATAGAGAATACAGTTGAAGACTACAATTTTGAAATTAATAAAGCATTTGGGGTGGTATTTGGCGGCGGAAGTCAGAACATTTATTTTGATAAACTATTAATTGATACAGGATGGGAATTAGGATTAGTGATACCTCATCTTTTTACTGATACCGGCGCAAATACAGGAGGTTATGCATATTCAGAAGAAGGATTTTCAGATTTAGTGAATGCAAGAATAGCAGGTACATACTTCCTTAATTTTACTTTTGGCTTTGGTTACTTAATACTGTGATCATGAAATTATCAAAACGGCTGATACTATTATGTATAATTTTAGTATTGTTTGATTGTACAATTATAGTTGGACAAAGCCCGGGTTATATGGGGAAAAAATTTTCAATTTTTTATGAGCCCTCCATATCACCCACAATAACAAATCATTTTACTGATCAAAATTATGAGATAGAAACGCAATACAATGCATTTATACTAAATTTTCAGCATGCTTTTTCTTTAGACTACGTTATATCAAGGAATATCGCATTAGGGCTCTCTTTTAAAAAGATGAAATCTCAGATACCGGGTGTGCATTATACAGAGGAAATGCCTTATGTGCCGGGAGATCACCTATACACTTACTATGCAGGTGATGTTAATCTTAATTCAAAATTTGCAAGCATCTATTTTAAAACTTTTAAATTTGAAAAGTTTGGATCAATTGCGCCTGTAGGAAGTTTTTCTAAATATGAATTTATGGTAGGTTATGTTGAAGGGTCAACAGGAACTCCTTCCGGTGTAGAAACAATTCCTGAAGAATTTTCTGAAAGCGAATATTATGATGGTCTTACAGGTGACTTCTATCCTGCATATTTTTTTACAAATAAATTTGAAGAATTGAATTTTGATACAAAAACAACTGTGTTTGCATTATTATATACATGGGGTAAGCAATCATTATTTCTGGATCGAATCTATTTAAATCATTCTTTTCAATTGGGATGGGTTATGGTAGCGACGGTCAATTATACTGATGCCATTGTTTATGGCATGGGGGGAGGTGATTTAGAGGAATCTTATGTAAGGGATGTAAATAACAGAATGCAAGGAGCATTACTTTTTAATCTATCACTGGGTATCGGGTTCCTTGCTTTTTAATTGCTATTCAACATTACAAAAAACTTACGATGGTATGTTGCTTTATATTATTATTTCACAATAAAGCTCTTATTCCAATTCATATCATTTCCGCTTAAAGAAATTTTATATATCCCCACAGCTAAATTTTGCAGAGCTATATTTTTTTCAAAATCTCCAACAATATTTTTTATTTGTTCTGTGTAAACAATTTTTCCTGTTGCATCACTTATTTGTAATTGTATTTTATCAATCAACTTTGAAGTTGAAATTCCAATTATGATATTTTCATTTGCAGGATTTGGATACAATTCAATCAGATGAATATATTCCGGTAAAGAAATATTTACATAAGTAAAATTAATTTCATCGCTTAAAACAACGCATGCATTTGCATCTGTTATTTCAACAGAATAATTTCCGCTTTCTGTTGCTTCATAATTTTGTGCTATTGCCCCGCTTATTACGTCTCCATTTAAATACCATTGCCAGCTTACACCATCACTTGCAGTTAAAATATTTTCATCAATTGTAATTGTTGCATCAAACGGAGGAGAATTATTTATTGTAACGGTTAAATTTCGTTCGCAGCCGTTATCATCTGTTACTGTAATTGTATAATCTCCGGGTTCAAGGTCATTAATATCCAGTGTTTCTTCCCCATTGCTCCATTCTATATTAAATGGAGTTGTTCCCGCAGTAACAGTAATATCAATACTGCCATTATTCATTCCACATATATAATCAATACTTGTTGCGCTTAATGCAAAATCACCACACAGGTCCGTAACATGATAAATTTTTCCTGTATATAATTCAGCGCAATAAATTTCGCCATTTACATCTTCACCAAAAGTGGAAAGTCCGTTTGATATATCATCCTGCCTTTCTGATAACCAACTATCCGCACCATCAGGATAAATTGTCCACCAGTTTCCCGATACATTATCGCCGAATAAATAATATCCATACATGCCCGGATATAAATCACCCCTGTAAACATATCCTCCTACAATAGCAAAACCTCCTGTAGAATATGAATGATTATATTGAAATATGGGAAAGTCATAATATCCTTCATCCTCACATCCTGATGTTTCAAATTCATCGTCTGCTTCATAACATCTCCACCCGTAATTCTTTCCACCCGCACCTACTGGTTCAAAATCCACTTCTTCATATATCCCCTGTCCAACATCGCCTATCCACATATCACCCGTTAGTGCATCAAAACTATATCGCCATGGATTGCGCAAACCCAAACTCCATATTGTTTCTAATGTATCTGTACTTCCATAAAATGGATTATCAGCAGGTATCGTGTACGTATCAACTCCGTTCACATTAATGCGGTGCATTTTGCCAAGTTTATTTTCGGGATTTTGCGCCCTGTTGCCGGGATCTCCTCCATCCCCCCCATCTCCTAATCCAATATACAAATACCCGTCAGGTCCGAAATTAAGGTCACCGCCATTATGATTTACATAAGGCTGGTCTGCAGTAAAAACAATCTCTTCGGAAGTTTCATCAGCAATATCGGGATCAAAAGTGCTTACCTTATATCGTGCTACAACAGTGTTCCCATCATCATCAGTATAATTCACATAAAAATATCCTGTGCTGTCATAATCGGGTGCAAAAGCAAGACCGAGCAATCCCTGTTCATTATAACCTGATTCTATTTTATCCTCGATATCAAGAAAAGGATATTCAAGCGTTTCACCTGTCTCATCTACAACATAAATAATACCCGCCCGCTCAACAATAAACAATCTTGAATCACCGGCATTTGCAATATCAACAGGGTCGTTAAATCCGCTTGCAAATAATTCTAGTTCTATGACAGGCTGACTGAAGGTTGATATACTGATTGTAATACAGGCAATCGTAACGCATAAGCTTTTCATTATACTTTTAGATATTTTTGGTAAAGATAGATGAAGGCAAACAAGGTAGTTTGTAATTTATTTGCAAGATTGTGTAAAGAATATTTTTGTTTATGCATATAAATACCTTATTTTAGTGTCTCAATTGTAAACCCTTAATTAAAAATGTTTATGAAAAATGTATTACTTGCTAGCCTCATTTTAATTTCTGCAGTTCTTATTTCTTCCTGCGCAAAAGAAAGAATTAAAGGATGTACAGATCATTATGCCTTAAACTTTAATCCATATGCAACAGATAATGATGGTTCATGCTGGGTTCCTGTTCAAACTAAAAAAGTTTTAATTGGTGATTTTACTGCTACATGGTGCGGACCATGCGGAGATTGGGGTGCGCCGGCTTTTGAAAAAGCAATTGAATTAACTTTTGGGATAGCAGAGCCTATGGCAATTCATAATACTGATGAGATGAGCAACGCTATAACAGAACATTTTAATACGTATTATGAAATATCTGCGATACCTACATTGAAGGTTTGGGAAACAGGTGACGGTTTTGGCAGTGGGGAAGAAATGGCTGGTGCTGCAGACCAGGAAATGGTTGAAAGACCAGTTGCTGAAACAGGAGCAATTATTAATTTGGTCGACAAAGGACAAAAATTACAGGTTGAAGTTTCCGCAGGTGCATTTTTACCTGCAACGGGAGATTATTTTGTAGGTGCTTATATTCTTGAAGATAGTTTAAGTTATGAGCAAAACGGAACTGCCGAAGATGGCGGTTACGGACCATTCATTCATAACCATGTTTTAAGAGCGTCTGCAAATGGTAACTGGGGCGAGCAATTTATATATGGTGCTGCATATCCCGGACTTGTTAAAACAATGATCTATTCGATTGATAAAAATGAGAACTGGAATATGGATAATATTTATGCGCTTGCTGTTATTTGGAGATATGTGAAAGATCAGCAATACGGAGAATATGTTTATGAATTTGTAAACGTAGTTTCTTCCAGAGATCTTATTAAATAATTTATTTATACAAGAAAGATATAAAAACCCTGTCATAAAAGGCGGGGTTTTTTATTTACATTAATTGCCGCTTATATAATTGAATAGTATTTTCAATTCCATAATATAATGCATCGCTGATGATAGCATGGCCAATAGAAATTTCATCTAACTGAATTAATGATTGTTTAAAGAATTTTAAATTATCCAAATTCAGATCATGTCCGGCATTAATTCCTAAATTAATTTGATGAGCGTCTTTTGCCGCAGTAATATATTTTTCAATCGCTTTCTCTTTATTGATAGGAAATTCTTCTGCATAAGGCCCTGTGTAAAATTCTATTCTATCTGTTCCACTTTCCTTTGCTGCATGTACCTGTTCTGTTTCAGGATTTAGAAAAATAGAAACCCGAATTCCATAAGATTTTATTTCCGCAATAATTTCTTTTAATTGATTCATGTTTTTAATTACATCCCATCCTGTATTTGATGTAATTACATTTGGCGGATCAGGAACCAGAGTTGCCTGTTCAGGTTTTACTTTTTTTATGAGAGATAAATATCTTTCATCAGGATAACCTTCAATATTAAATTCAGTTGTTACTACTTCACTTAATTGTAATACATCATTGTATTTAATATGCCTTTCATCAGGACGGGGATGCACAGTTATACCATCTGCACCAAAACGTTCGCAGTCTTTTGCAAATTGAATTACGTTTGGAATATTTCCACCACGGGCGTTTCTGATAGTGGCAACTTTGTTTATATTAATTGAAAGTTTGGTCATGAATGAAATGTAAAAATAAAAAAAGAGCAGAATTTCTTCTGCCCTTTGTAAATTGTAATTTTTATATGCCTTTAATATCTATAGGTTTCCGGTTTATAAGGACCGTCAACTGACACCCCAATGTATTTCGCCTGCTCTTCAGTTAGTATATCTAACTCAACACCTATTTTCTTTAAATGTAACCTTGCTACTTTTTCATCAAGATGTTTTGGAAGCACATATACTTTATTTTCATAAGAAGATAAATTTTTCCACAATTCAATTTGTGCGAGTACCTGGTTAGTAAATGAATTACTCATCACAAAACTTGGGTGACCCATTGCACAACCTAAATTCACCAATCTTCCTTCAGCCAATAAAATAATATCCTTTCCATCCACAGTATATTTATCAACCTGTGGTTTTATTTCATCTTTTGTATTGCCAAAATTATCATTTAACCATGCTACATCAATTTCATTGTCAAAGTGGCCAATGTTGCAAACGATAGCATTATTTTTCATTGCTTTAAAATGTTTTCCGACAATGATATTCGTATTACCTGTTGCAGTAACAACTATATCTGCTTCTTTTACTGCATCATCCATTTTCTTTACTTCATAACCATCCATTGCTGCCTGCAATGCACAAATAGGATCAATTTCAGTAATCATCACTCTTGCTCCTGCACCTCGTAAACTTTGTGCTGAGCCTTTTCCTACATCCCCATAACCTGCCACCAGGGCAACTTTACCAGCCATCATAATATCAGTTGCTCTTCTTATTGCATCAACAAGACTTTCTTTGCAACCATATTTATTATCGAATTTACTTTTGGTAACGCTATCATTCACATTAATTGCCGGAACAGGTAATGTTCCTTTCAACACTCTATCATATAATCTATGTACACCGGTTGTTGTTTCTTCAGAAATTCCTTTCAGATGTTTTATCAATTCAGGATATTTATCAAGAACCATATTTGTAAGATCTCCGCCATCATCCAAAATCATATTTAATGGTTCATTATTCTCACCAAAAAATAATGTTTGTTCAATACACCAGTCAGCTTCTTCCAGCGTTTCGCCTTTCCATGCATACACCGGAATTCCTGCAGCAGCAACCGCAGCGGCAGCATGATCCTGTGTTGAAAAAATATTACATGAGCTCCATTGAACATGAGCACCAAGTTCTGTTAATGTTTCAATTAATACTGCAGTTTGAATGGTCATGTGTAAACATCCTGCTATTCTTGCACCTGCAAGTGGTTTTGAGGATCCGTATTCTTCACGGAGTGCCATCAATCCCGGCATTTCTGCTTCAGCTAATTTAATTTCTTTTCTTCCCCATGCAGCAAGTGAAATATATTTCACTTTGTATGGGAGTTTTTTGTCTGTCATTATACTCATATTATGTTTTATGATTTACTATTTACGATTATTTGAATTGGATGATTTCTTCGTTTTCAATTTCATTGCAAAGGTAAATAATTGGTTTGCCAACAGCAACGAATGAACTAAAATAGATGTGCTATAGTTACCTTTGCAAAAAATAAACAACATGTATCCAGCAGATTTAGTATTGCCAATGAAAGCCGAATTAACGGAAGTTGGCTTTGAAGATATTACAACAGCAGAAGCAGCAAGAAATGCCATTCAAAATACTGAAGGCACTTTGCTTATGGTAGTAAATAGTGTTTGTGGTTGTGCCGCAGGCATGGCAAGACCCGGGGTTAAAATGAGCCTGA
>JACMJP010000373.1 GCA_014380545.1 Chitinophagales bacterium
CATCCTGAAAGCAAATATTTTGGCGTTGGAAAGATCGGAAAAGATCAGATAGAAGACATTGCAAAAAGAAAAAATAAAGATTTTAAAGAAATGGAAAGATGGCTGGGAGCAAATAGAAATTATGATTGATTTTCTGAATGTAAATCATTTCACCTCCTCATAATCAACATAATCATTATCGGGGTTATTTGAATTATTTTTTTCAGAGGCAGGAGTTTTTTTTGCCTCCGTTTTATTTTGTGAAGGCTTACCAGTTGGTTTTTGCACGATACCCTGAATCATGGGTCTGATCACAACCATGTAAACAATGATAATTAATGCTATCCAGGTGAAGTCGCTCATAAAAGGAAAAAGGAGGGAGGAGAAAGGAGGTGATTGAAATATTGAAAATATTTTTTCATATATAATTATTTTAAAGAATTAATAATAGCGCTCAATTGACGGAAACATTCATACATTGCATCACCTAAAATATTTAATTGTTCTTTTTTTATATACTCAAGATCAAACGCAACATCTAAAGCAGCATCAATTTCTATAAGCGAACTTCTCGAAATTTCATAAAATCTTTTTCTCTCAGCTGCAGATTTTCTTGAAGCACCTTCAGAAAAATTAAGATGAACAGATAAAGCAGCCCTTCGTATTTGTTGTGTCAGAATATATTTTTCATCAGAAGGTAGTAATCGGGTTGCCTTACAACATTCCAGAACAAAACTTCTCGTCGCTTTATATAATTCTGTTTTAGTATGCGTAAGGTCCAAAAACATAATGCATCAATTTTATCATTAAAAATACAATAGAGTTACTAATTTACTTTCTCCTTTTTGTATTTCTCCTTCCTCTTCCCTCCTTGCTCCCCCTCTGCTTCCTGTGCATTCTTCTACTTGCTCCTCTCTGCTTCCTCCTTTTCTTACCTGCTCAAATACATACTCTTCTTGCTATACATCTCTCTGAAAAACGGATCCGTTAGATCATCAATAAACCGTATCGCTTCTCCCGTACTTTTCATTTCAGGACCAAGCTCTTTATTTACGTTCGGGAATTTATCAAAGCTGAACACAGGCTCTTTGATTGCATAGCCAATTAATTTTTTCTCGAAAGTAAAATCCGAAAGTTTATTTGCACCCACCATTACTTTAGTTGCAATATTCAAATAAGGGATTTGATATGCTTTTGCAATGAACGGTGTTGTTCTTGATGCTCTCGGATTTGCTTCTATCACATATACCATTTCATTCTTAATTGCGAATTGAATATTTATTAATCCTAAGATATTTAATGCTGTAGCAATTTTATTTGTGTAATCTTTCATCTGATCCAACACATGTTCAGATAAATTAAATGGAGGAAGAACTGCACTGCTATCACCACTGTGAATTCCTGCAGGTTCAATGTGTTCCATGATGCCCATAATATGCACATCCGTTCCATCACATATCGCATCTATCTCTGCTTCTTCTGCTCTATCTAAAAAATGATCTACTAAAATTCTGTTATCCGGAAAATGTTTTAAGATGCCTATTACACTTTTCTCCAGTTCTTCATCATTAATTACGATGCGCATTCTTTGTCCGCCTAATACATAACTTGGCCTTACTAAAACAGGATAACCAATTCTGTGCGCCACTTCAATTGCTTCTTCCACAGTAGTTGCTGCGCCATATTCAGGATAGGGAATATTTAATTCTTTTAGCAGGTCAGAAAATCTTCCACGGTCTTCTGCAATATCCATATCATTATATGATGTGCCGATTATTTTAATTCCCTTTTCATGTAATTGTTTAGCAAGTTTCAATGCAGTTTGTCCGCCGAGTTGCACAATAACACCTTCCGGTTTTTCATGTTCAACTAATTCCCAAAGATGTTCCCAGAAAACAGGTTCGAAATATAATTTATCTGCAATATCAAAATCCGTTGAAACAGTTTCGGGATTACAATTCACCATGATAGCCTCATAACCTGCTTCTTTAATTGCAAGCACACCATGCACACAGCAATAATCAAATTCAATTCCCTGACCTATTCTGTTTGGTCCGCTTCCTAAAACAATTATTTTCTTTTTATCACTCACCA
>JACMJP010000053.1 GCA_014380545.1 Chitinophagales bacterium
GCCGTGCTTTCATCTTCAAAATGCAATTGCACCATATATAATCCATCAATTAAATCAGCAACTGAAAGATACAATTGACTCTGAGCAATAATATTTTGTGCTCTTATTTTTGCACCTGTTGAGTTATAAATAGAATATGTTTTCACTATAGCATTGCTATTTAATTTAATATTTATTTCTGTACTTGCCGGATTTGGTGAAATGGAAAAAGTTTGTTGATTTTGATTTAAAATAGCTCCGGTTAAGTCCGATTGAAATACTTCTATAGTTTGATCAAGACCGCCACTAATGAATATTTCTGTATCTATATTCCAGGAACCTTTAGCTCCCGCATAGAAATACCTCCCATCTATGTACATCGGTAAAGAAATCCACTCATCAAAAGCAAAATCATAAACATATGTAGTTGAAAAAGAAAGGTCCACTCCTGAACAAGATTCATTTACTCCTCCCGGTAATAAGATTCCAATATTCGGAATTTTAGCTGCTCCATAATAAAATGGAAATAACTGGATGTAGCTTTCACCTTCAGGAATATCTGCGGTGTTCGTCCAAATGTTTGATTCAACATTATAAGTTTCAGCACTGGTTAATCCTTCATAGAAGGATCCGTTAAAAAATCTTCCTCCAGCAACAATTACATCGTCAGTGTAATCGCCGTATTCACTATAAAGAAATTTTGCAATCCTAAAATAATCTCTTGCAATGTTCATGCTTGCAGCATCAGTCCAGGTATTTAATACAGGATCATAAATTTCTACGCTACTCATTTGGAAACCATAATCCGGATTATATCCTCCGGCAACAAGCACCTTTCCATCTTCAAGTAAAACAGCACAGGGATAACTTCTTCCATAATGCAAAGAGTCAACTATAAAAATGGTGTCTGTTGAAGGATCATACAATTCAACAATGTTTGTGTTGCCATCATTGCCAAAGCCACCAACAAATAATACTCTTCCATCATCCAGTTTTGTTGCAGTGTGTCCTGATCTGCTCACATGCATATCAGGGCCATCAGAAAATATTTGCAGATCCGGATCATAAATTTGTGTTCCTATATAATTTAAAGAACCGCCATCCCATCCGCCTGCAATGATCACTTTTCCATTATCCAGTGCAGTTGCCGTATGCTGAAAGCGGATACTGTCCATCTCTCCTACTATAGTCCATGCATCTTCAATGGGATCATATTCTTCAGCAGTTTTTGTATTTGCGCTTCCATCCCAGCCTCCTGTAACCAATATTTTTCCATTAGTCATATATGTAGCTGTATGGCCGTTGCGCTGCTGATACATGTCATAAGCAAAACTCCAACTGCCGGATGTTTCCTGACTATAAATATGTATGGCAATACCAAAAAGAAAAGTGAGAGTGTAAGTATTTTTCATACAGTAAGATTTAGTAAACAATATTACAAAAGAACTTGCATTTTAGCTGGCATTATTCTTTTATTAAGAGGAGAAAATATATTGTTATGAGAAATCCATTCAGAGGTTTGATTGCAGGCTACGGCGCATATAAATTAGGCGGGGGATGTGTAGGTACTATATTACTATTCCTTTTATTTTACTGGATACTTGGGTCCTGCTGAAAAAATCTTCAGAAAGTATTTACATGATATGGGAAAGTATTTTCCCTGACATGTATTTATGTACTCAATTTTGCTATTAAATTTCCAAGTGTCTTTAAACTTTTTTCCACTTCATCATTATATAAGATGCCGAAACCAATGCGGATATAATTTGTGAAGCGGGCATCAGCAGAAAATATTTGCCCTGGTGTAATACTGATATTTTGTTCAATTGCTTTTTGATATAATTCAAAAGCATTTACATTTTTATTTAATTCCACCCACAATACATAGCCCCCCTGTGGCTGCGATAATTTTGTATCAGCAGGGAAATAATTTGTTATTGTTCTTACATATTTTAAATAATTTGTGTACAGTGCTTTGCGTAAATTGCGCAAATGCAATTCATATCGTCCTTTCTCAAAGAAAATACCGATGGCGGTTTGTGTTGGTGTCGCATTGCTGCAACTGTGAATTAATTTTATGCGGATAAGTTGTTCCTTATATTTTCCTGGAATTACCCATCCAACCCTATATCCCGGCGCCAGTGATTTTGATACGGATGAACACAACAACACATTTCCGGTTTTATCAAAACTCTTACATGTTTTTGGTCTTTGTTTTCCGAAATATAATTCACCATAAATATCATCTTCAATTAATGGAATATCTTTTTCCGCCAGCAATTTTACTAATTGCTTTTTCGTTAATTCCGGCATTAATGAACCGATGGGGTTATTAAAATTCGGAACAAATACACAAGCTTTAATTTTTACTTTTTCAATCGCCCTTTGCAAATAATCCATATCCAATCCTGTATCAGGATGATTGGGGATTTCTAATACTTTTAATCCCAAACTTTGCATCGCATGAAATATCCCGAAATAATTTGGCGCATCTATGGCAACTGTATCACCCGGTTGTGTAATTGCTTTTAAACAAAATACAATTGCCTCCATGCACCCCTGAGTTGTAACAACATCATCTTCAGTAATTACTCCACCCCAGTTAAACGCCAGCCTTGCAATTTGTTTTCGCAATAAAACATTACCCTGTAAATTCTCATAATTCAAACAACTGTATTTTGATTTTCGCAATGCTTCATTCATTGCTTTATTTAATTTTGCTGCAGGTAAAAACTCAACACCCGGTGCAGCTAAAGAAAATTTAATTACACTTTCCGCAGTTAAATTTTTATAGATCATAGTGATCATTTCATCCACACTTATTTTTTTAATATCAGATTTTACAGGCTCTATCTTGGATATCATTAAACAAGTGTGGGGTGTAAACCTTACATAATACCCGCTCTTTGGCCTTGCTTCAATTAATCCTTTATTCTCCAGCTGCACATAAGATAAATATGCAGTGCTCATACTAATACCCTGTTCCTTGCTCAACTGTCGCACCGATAGTAATTTATCACCGGATTTCAATACACCCTTTTCAATTTGTTTTTCCAGTTTATCAGCTATCTGATGATACAGGAATTCCGCTTTTTCAATTGCTGCGATCATAAAAGTTATTTGACTGAGTAATCAATAGAGTAATAAGTTGATGCTTAATTCTTATTTGAAATATATGCATCTTTTCTTTCTACACCGGTTAATCTGTTATGGGCAAAATTACAAAAACTGAATCTGTTTTTTTACAAATATTCTTTGCACCTTTGCATCAACTTTATAAAACGCATTGATGAAAGGCAACAATAAAGCGTTTTTGGCTTTAGTATGGATAAGTTTTTTCTGGGGAACTACTTATGTAGCTTCTAAAATTGCCACACAGGAAATTCCCGGGTTATTTTTATCAGCGGTCCGTTTATTTGTGTCAGGTATTCTTATTACTGGCTGGTTCTTATTACGGGGGTCAAAGCTCCCTGATAAAAAAATACTTGCCATCTTATTTGTGCAGAGTATTTTTTTGCTAATATTCGGAAATGGATTATCTACCTGGGGAATTCAATACATCAGTGGTGGCTTAGCATCTATTATTAGTGCATTAATTCCGCTGGAAATAGTTTTATTCAGTATCCTCATCATCAGGAAAACAAAAATCACTCTTTTGCTATTTGCCGGTTTGCTTGCAGGACTTGCCGGTTTGTATATCATTTTTCATGAATATTTAAATGAACTGTTACAACCCCAATATACATTTGGAGTAATATTATCATTATGTGCAGGAGTAATGTGGTCTATTGGTTCAGTATTAACAACAAAATATAAATTAAGTATTGATCTTTTATTTGGTGCCGGAATACAAATGTTATTTGCCGGAATTGTTTTATTACCTATAAGTATTTTATCAGGACATAGCATGAATTTACTGCATGCACAAACAGATTCAATCTTATCGCTGATATATTTAATTATAATAGGTTCTGTAATATCTTATTCATTATTCATTTATGCAAACAGTAAATTATCGGCTGCAAGGGTTTCTATTTATGCATACATTAATCCTATTGTAGCCATTCTATTAGGCTGGATGATTCTGCGGGAAAAATTAAATATTTATATTATAATAGGAACAGTTATTACTTTAGCCGGGGTGTATGTTGTAAATAATGAATTCAGAAAACAAGTTTTAAAATAAATCTTATGAAAGAGATTGGATGGCTGCTGACACAATAGAATAAAAAACAAATTATGGATACAACACTAAATATATCAACCAACATGGAAATACCGGTAACCAAAATAAAAGAATCAAAGATCAATGAAGTTGACTTAAAACAATTGCAGTTTGGAAAAATAACCTCCGATCATATGTTCATTGCAAAATATAAAGATGGCAATTGGCAGAATACAGAGATCATTCCTTACAGTGATATTTCGTTAGCCCCAACTGCATTATGTTTTCATTATGGTCAAACGACTTTCGAAGGCATGAAAGCATTCAGAATGAAAGATGGTAATGTATCAATATTCAGAATGGAAAAACACTTTGAACGCATAAATAAATCACTTGACAGAATGTGTATGGCAAATGTGGATGAGGAATTATTTTTTGAATCTATAAAAAAATTAATTGCATTAGATCAGCAATGGGTTCCGGAGGGTGAAGGAACATCATTATATATTCGCCCGTTCATGATCGCAACAGAAGAACGTTTTGGTGTAAAAGAAAGTGATGAATATTTATTTATTATTTTTTCAGGACCTGTTCCGCAATTATTTCACAAGCCAATTAAAGTAAAAGTGGAAACAAAATATGTTCGTGCCGCAAAAGGAGGAACGGGTTATGCGAAGTGCGGTGGAAATTATGGTGCTGCATTTTATCCAACAAAAATTGCAAGACAGGAAGGATATAATGCTGTATTGTGGACAGACAGTAAAGAAAATAAATACATTGAAGAATCAGGAACAATGAATGTTATGTTCATTATTAATAATGTCCTTATTACTCCTCCGTTAAGTACTTCTATTTTAGATGGCATAACGAGGGATTCGGTTTTAGTGATTGCGGGAGACATGGGGATGAAAGTTGAAGAAAGAGAAATTGCGCAATCAAAAGTTGCAACTCCCAAAGCTGAATCCAAAGAAGCCCTTCATGATAAACTGGCGAAAAGCATTCCGGCAAAGGAAAGTCTTGCAGAAAAAATGGAAGGCACTCCGATTCCGGATTTGAAAAAAGCTATTTCACTGAACCAGCGATTCCAGTTCTCGCGAGAATTGTTCAAAGGCAACAACCAGGAATATGAAGTGAGCATAGACAAACTGAATACCGCATCACGCGATGAAGCTATGAAGCATCTCAGCAACCTGAAATCAAAATTCACCTGGAACGATGAGTCACCTGTCACCCATGATTTCATCGAACTGGTGGAGAGGAGGCATTCGTAGTTGATCGTTTTAGCGTTTGGAGTTTAGCGTTACTGAAGACGCGGAACACAAAACAGGAAACGCATAAC
>JACMJP010000004.1 GCA_014380545.1 Chitinophagales bacterium
AAAACGGAAGTTGGACAGAACCAAAAAATATTGGCAACGTAATTAATACTGCAGCAAAAGAAGGTAGTGTTTTTATTTCCGCTGATAATAAGACGATTTATTTTTCATCCGAAGGTTTTAGCGGATGTGGGGGATTTGATATGTATATGAGCAGACGTTTGGATGATACATGGCTCAATTGGAGTGAACCCGTTAATCTCGGAAGAAAAATAAATTCAAAGGCTGATGATTTTTACTATACAATTCCTGCAAGTGGTGATTATGCATATTTTTCTTCTCGGGAAAGTATTTATGGCAAGTCCGATATTTACAGAATTAAGTTGCCAAAAGAAATTCAACCAGATCCTGTCGCACTAATTACCGGAAAAATAATTGATGCTGAAACAAAGAAAACCATTGAAGCAGATATTGAATTCGGGGCATTGCTGGGTGAAGAGGAAAAGGGGATAACAAAAACAGAGGATGGTACTTATGAAATTGTTGTTCCTCAAAAATTATATGGAATTACAATTAATAAGGAAGGATATTTTCCTGTATTAAGAGATTTAAATTATGATCCGGATTTGGAAGAAATGGATTATAATGAAAATGATATTGAGCAAACAAATACTGATACAATTGTGGTTGGAGAAAAATACAGTGAAGAAGAAAAGGATATTGAAATCGTTCCTTTAAAAGAAGGGCAGATCATTGCATTGGACAATGTTTTTTTTGATGCAAACAAAGCAACCTTAAAAGATATTTCAAAAGTGCAGCTTGATCAGGTTGGGCAATTTCTATTAGACAACCCAAATATTTATGTTGAAATAGGAGGGCACACAAACGGATTACCTGAAGATGATTTTTGCCAGAGATTAAGTAATGACAGGGCAGAAAAGGTAACGGAGTATTTTATTAATAAAGGAGTGCCTGCAGAAAAACTTACATGGAAAGGGTATGGGAAAAAACAACCAATCGCTGATAATACTTCTATTGAAGGAAGAAAGAAAAATCAAAGAGTCGAGTTGAAAATTATTAAGGTGAAATAAATATTTATTTCACCTTAATAATTTAAATTTTAGCAATCACAAAAGAACCCACTCAATAAATCGCCGGATATCTTTTCGGACTTACCTCATGCAGCATCATATAAATTGTTTCAAATATTTCTTCTGCGTTGGGTTTGCTGAAATAATCACCATCATTAGCGTAAGCACTGCGGTGTGGTTTTGCGCTAATACATTTCGGGAAAGAATCTAAATATTTAAATAAATTTTCATCTTCAAAAGACTGTTGCATCATGTAGGCAGTTGCTCCGCCCGGCACATCTTCATCAATAAAAAGAATGCGGTTTGTTTTTTTTACACTTTCAGCAATTATTTTATTCATGTCAAACGGTAATAAAGTTTGCACATCAATCAATTCAACAGAAATTCCTATTGGAGTTAATTTTTCCATTGCTTCCTGAATAATTCTTAAAGTAGAACCATAACTCACAACAGTAATATCATCACCTTCATTTATTATTTCAGCAACGCCAAGCGGTATAGTAAATTCAGAGATATTAGCTGGTAGTTTTTCTTTTAAACGATAACCATTTAAACATTCAACAATTAAAGCAGGCTCATCGCTCTGTAATAATAAATTATACATCCCTGCAGCCTGCACCATATTTCTTGGAACACAAATATGAATACCCCTGCAGGAATTTATTATCATTCCCATGGGCGATCCGGAATGCCAGATACCTTCCAAACGGTGACCCCTTGTGCGGATGATCATCGGCGCTTTCTGCCCGCCCTTAGTTCTGTATTGTAATGTTGCAAGATCATCAGTCATTGGCTGTAACCCATAAATTAAATAATCAAGATATTGAATTTCAGCAATGGGTCTTAATCCCCGCATTGCCATGCCTATTCCCTGACCAATAATTGTCGCCT
>JACMJP010000374.1 GCA_014380545.1 Chitinophagales bacterium
AACAAAAAATTATTAAGCTATTCCGCATTTGCATCTTCCTTTTTAGCAATCGGGAATACAACAAAAGCGCAAATAATTTATACGGATATTGATCCCGATACAACTTTTGAATTAAGTATGTGGACCATCTTTAGTTCATTAGAAAGAATTTACCCTATTGATATAAACGCTGATGGTATTAATGAGTTTGCATTTTACATGTATTCCCAATCATTCAGTACCAGTGAAGGTTCGGCAAGCCATAAAATACTGCTTGAAAATTATGACGGAAATTATATTCGTAACAATACAACTTCGGCTATAATATGGGGAGTTGAAGCAATACATGATCTGGATACAATTGATGCAGCTGATAATTGGAATGGAGATGATCGAATTTTATTAGTGCGTACTTCTTCAGATTTTGCTTACACATCCGGCAGCGATCTTACTTTTTTTGACACAGGAGGTAATTGGCATACTCAGGTTGACAAATTTATTGGGGTCAGGTTCAAGCTTGATTCCAATTTTCATTACGGTTGGATACGTTTAACTGTTCAGTCCAATCTAATAGATTCTTATGATTACCTCACAATAAAATCTTATGCTTATGAAGCTGCCGCTGATACACCTATCCTTGCAGGTGAAGATTCAGTTTCAGTAGGTGAAATTGAGGAGCCTTTATCTGTCACTTCCTCAAATAATAATTTTCTTATTACAACATATCAAAACCACATTCAAATTAATTTATTGGAGAGCAATCAACAGACAATGCAGCTATTTATTCATGACATAGCAGGGAAAAAAGTTTTTGCAGATAAGATATCTCAGCAACAAACCACATTTGAATTAATGCTCACCACCGGTATTTACATCGCAACACTTCAATCAGAAAATAAAATCTACTCACAAAAAATCATTATCCAATAAAATATTCACCCACACTTATTGGGAATCCGGTACCGGCATCCAGCGCCCGTATTAGTACAACTATTTTTGGCACAATGTTAATAGCACTGCTCCGCCAAATAAGAAAAAACGTACTATTGCGTTAAGAATATCCGTCCGGCTATAAAGTGAAAAAACTTCTAATTACCATATTAATCACCTCAGCACTCAACACCGTTGCACAAACATCTGCAAACAACGGTACTAAACGCATTCTCATTTTATTAGACGGCAGCGGCAGCATGCTGGAAGAATGGAAGGGAACAACAAAATGGGAGGTTGCAAAAAAGCTCATAGCGCAAACACTTGACAGCATACAGAAAACCGACCCTACTATTGAAATAGGTTTAAGAGTCTTTGGTCATCAAAGTCCTAGGGCCATGAAAGACTGTAAAGACTCAAAACTGGAAGTAGCGATCGGCAAAAAAACTGCTCTCGCCATAGAAAATAAATTAGATGAAATTGTGCCGAAAGGAAATACGCCAATTGCGTATGCTCTATTTCTTGCTGCAGGAGACTTTATTGCAACAGGCGGTACCAATTCAATCATTTTAATTACCGATGGAATTGAAAATTGCGAAGGCGATCCCTGCGCCAGCAGCGAAGCATTGCGCAATAAAAGAATAACGCTCAAACCATTTATTATTGGTTTGGGATTAAATGAAAGCGATAAAAATAATTTTGATTGCGTAGGAAGTTATTATGATGCCTCAGATGCAGTTACTTTTAAAAATGCAATGAATGTTGTTATAAGCCAGGCAACAAATTCCACGACAGTTCAAATTAATTTAATTGACGCCTTCGGACAACCAACAGAAAATAATGTTGAGCTTATTTTATATGATGCCTTCAGCGGAGCCGTACTATATAATTTCGTTCATACATTTAATATGAAAGACCAACCGGATACATTATATCTTGACGCTGTGGAAAAATATAATATTGTTGCGCAAACAACTCCGCCTGTTGAATTAAAAAATATTGAACTCAATCCCGGTAATCATAATATTATAGGTATTGATGTTCCGCAGGGGGTTTTAAATTTAATTGAAACAGGCAATAATATGTTTAGTCATGAGCAGGCAATAATAAGAAATATTGCAACCGGAGAAATTTTAAATGTGCAGCAATTTAACACAACCCGTAAATACATAACCGGAAAATATGATATAGAAATATTAACGCTTCCCGGAATACAGTATCCTAATTATGAAATAAAGGCAGGGCAGCAAAATAAGATTGAAATTGAATTACCCGGAGTTTTAGATCTTACTACAAAAGATAATTTGTTGTATTCCATTTTTATAACAAAAGATAATAAGCTGGAAAAAATATATGAAAATAATTTAGCAAACGGAAATCATGAAATAGAATTATTGCCGGGCGATTATACTATTGTATATAGAAGCAACACAAAAAAACGGACTGAGAATACAAAAGAAATAAAAGTGAGCATCAGAAGTACTAAAACATATGCACTGAACTTGTGAAAAAAAATATACGTCTATATCATTTTAATACCGGCATTATTTTACAATGGATATTTTGTGTATCACTAATTTCCCAATGTACACTTTCTAATTTTGCATTCTCTCAATCCGCTCCCACACAAACAAGAATATTAATTGTACTGGACGGAAGCCGCAGTATGCTTACATCCTGGGGCACAACAACAAAGAACTATGCAGCAAAACAGATAATAACTCAAATAGCAGATAGTGTTGAGAATTTAAATGATGTACAAACTGCTTTAAGAATATTCGGACACCAGAGCCCCCAAATAAAAGAAGATTGTGAAGATTCTAAATTAGAAGTTGGCTTCAATTATAGAAACGCAATTAAATTAAAAACAAAATTAAATGAAATACGACCTCAAGGTGTAACGCCAATTGCCTATTCACTTGAAAAAACGATAAGCGATTTTAAAAATGCAAAACCCGGCGATTTCAGAAATGTATTGCTCATCATTACAGACGGAACAGAAAGCTGCGGAAAAAACCCCTGTGCTGTTGTACAGGAAATGAAAAACATGGGTATTATTATGAAAAGTTATGTGCTTGGGTTAAATGTGGATGAAAAAGCAATTTCTCAATTTGAATGTCTGGGTGAATTCATTAATCTTGACACACCTGATGAAGCAAAAAAAATTACTTCAGAAACACTGAACAGAATTTTTAATTCCACTACTGTTAGAGTTGATCTGTTTGACAATAAACAAATTCCTTCTGAAACGGATGTTGTAATGACATGGTACGATTCAGAAAGTAATAAAGCAAAATATAATTTATATCACACCATTGACCCCAAAGGAATACCGGACACCTTTTCCGTTGATCCAACTTATAACTATAATGTTACCATGCACACAATACCTCCTTTACAAAAAAATAATATCAGCATAACACCCTTCAGCTATAATGTAATTACACAGGATGCAGCACAGGGAGAACTAAGCGTAAAGGTGAGAGGAGAATCCTTTAAACTAAAAATTAATTGTATAATAAAAAAAGATAAACAGGTTATTGATGTTATCAATACAAGTGCAGCAGGAAAATATTTAATTGGCGAATATAATCTTGAAATACTTACTTTGCCTGTTATTACAATTAATAATGTGAAAGTAGAACAGGATAAAACAACAACAATTGAAATACCCTCACCCGGATACTGTACGTTTATTAAAGGTGCTGATCTTTTTGGCGGCATTTATATGAACGTTAATAATGAGTGGATAGAAATTTATGAATTCACTCATGAGAGCAATAAAGAAACTTTAGCTTTGCAACCCGGAAAGTATAAAATCATCTATAGGTACAAAGGCAACAAAAGCATGAGCCTCACCAAAGAAAAAGAAATTGAAATACTGACCGGAACAACCATAACCCTAAACTTATAATTGTGATTACTGTAGATTATCAAAATCAAAAAGACACCCGCTCAGGATTTGGCGTTGGAATTTTAGAAGCAGGAAAAGAAAATGCAAATGTAGTTGCATTATGCGCTGATCTTGTTGGCTCATTAAAATTGGAAGCATTTATAAAAGAATTTCCCGATCGTTTTTTTCAAACCGGAATTGCTGAAGCAAATATGATGGGTATAGCAGCAGGATTGACCATTGGCGGAAAAATTCCTTTTGCCTGTACGTTTGCCAATTTTGCCACAGGAAGAGTGTATGATCAAATTCGCCAAAGCATTGCTTATTCAAATAAGAATGTAAAAATTGCCGCATCGCATGCAGGTGTTACACTTGGAGAAGATGGGGCAACGCATCAGATACTTGAAGATATTGGTTTGATGCAAATGCTTCCAAATATGGTTGTAATAAATCCTTGCGATTATAATCAAACGAAAGCTGCAACAATTGCAGCGGCAGAATATACTGGTCCTGTTTATTTGCGTTTCGGCAGACCAAAGTGGCCCATATTTACTCCGGCTGATCAAAAATTTGAAATAGGTAAAGCAGTAAAAATGCAGGATGGAAATGATGTAACCATTTTTGCAACAGGGCATCTTATGCTGAAAGCAATTGAAGCAGCAGTTATCTTAAAAGAAAAAAACTACTCCGTTGAATTAATAAATATTCACACCATTAAACCTCTCGATACAGAAACAGTCTTACAAAGTGTGCGAAAAACAAAATGTGTTGTAACAGCAGAAGAACATCAAATACTTGGCGGAATGGGAAGTGCAATTGCAAATGCACTTGCGCAACATTATCCTGCACCCATTGAATTTGTTGGCGTTCACGGCACATTTGGCGAAAGCGGAACAGCAGAACAATTACTCACAAAATATGGAATGAGTACTCAACATGTTGTTGACGCAGCGTTGAAGGTTATTGCAAGAAAGAATTCTTAATTCTGTTGAATAAGAATTGAACAAATTTTATTATCAAATAAAATTGAACAGAATCTATGTAACATTTTTACATTCAATTTTGGCATTTTTAATTAATTCTTTGTTCAATTTTATTTAATTATTCCATGACCGATCAGGAAATTTTACAATTATTCAGGAATAATTCAACCCGTGATAAAGCATTTTCGGAGTTGGTGAAAGTGTATTCGAAAAAACTATACTGGCATGTGCGCAGAATGGTGACTGATCATGATGACGCAAACGATGTTGTGCAAAATGCATTTATAAAAATATGGAAAGGATTACCGAATTTTAAAGAGGAATCAGCATTATATACCTGGCTGTATCGCATTGCATCAAATGAAGCGATCACCTTTATCAATTTAAATAAAAAGAGAAGCAGTGTGCAATTAGCAACAGCAGAATATGACCTGGGTGAAACAATACAGGATGAAGTATGGATGGACAGTGAAGCGGCAATAAAAAAGCTGCAATTAGCAATTGAAGCTTTGCCGGATAAGCAAAGACAGGTTTTTGTAATGCGTTATTATGATGAGATGAAATATGAAGAGATGCAGGCTATACTTGGAACAAGTGTAGGGGCACTTAAAGCCTCTTTTCATCATGCAGTGAAAAAGGTAGAAAATTTTTTAACCGTGGATTAAACGAAACGAAAATTCAGAAGTCAATAACACATACTAACTCACGACCATTCGTGGGAGGCAAAATGAACAACGAAAAACAAAATATAGAAAACGAATTAAACGAAATATCACCTTTCTTAAAAAATATTTTACAAAGGGATGAGATGAATGTTCCTGATGGATATTTTGAGGAATTGGAAAAAAATATTTTGCAGAAAACAGTTGAAAGCAATAAAAAAGAAAAGATAATTCTATTCAAAAGCTGGTACGCATATGCAGTATCGGCAGTAGCTATTTTAGCTATCACATTTTTTGGAATCAGGTTGCTGAAGCCTGAAACTGTAAAAATGGGATCCTTCGAAGAACAAATTGCTTCTTTGTCAGATGCTGAAATTGAAACCATGATCGCTGAAAATATTACTGAAATTGAAACAGATTTGTTGTTTGAAACAGAGTATATCACAAATGAAGTTGTTGAAGATAAATTTTTGGAAGATGTGAGACAGCCCATCATTAAAAATGAATTAACGGATGAAAAAATAAATTCCGGAATTCCTGCAGAAAAAATTGATGCGTTATTTGAACAATTAGATGATGAAACAATCAATGATTTATTAAATGATGAATCGCTTTTTGAAGACCTTGGGTTATAAAATAATTTGTAAGCAAAAATTTCAAAATGAAAAATATATTCTTTTCAACGCTGTTTGCAGTTACAACAGTTCTTGTTTCAGCGCAAATGCCTGATGGTCCACCTGATAATGAGAAGGTTGAATCATTGCGTATTGCATTTCTCACTAATTATCTTGATCTCACATCAGAAGAATCGCAAAAATTCTGGCCTGTATATAATCAAATGCGGGACGAATTAAAGGTGGTAATGGATAAGGAAATGAATTTAAAAAAAGATAAAGACTTCAGTAAAATGAGTGATGCAGAATTAAACCAGGTAATGAAAGATCATTTTGATAATGAACAAAAAATTCTGGATACTAAAAAGAAATATGCAGAAGAATTTAAAAAAGTACTGCCATTAAGAAAAGTTGTTTTGCTGGCGGATGCAGAAAATGAATTTAAACGCAAACTACTGGAACATGCAAAAGACAGGAAAGGTCCGGGGGGCGTTAGAGAATAGTTTAACTGCCAGATGCTTGATTTATCCCGGTGCTTCCATCCGGATATTAAATCGTCAGATGGCAGCATCTGATATATCCTTTTTTGCCTTCAAAGCAAACACAAGCGGCAGTTTTCCTTCCAGACCTTTTATCTGAAATTTATTTTTTTCTATTTCGATGCCATCAGTATAAATATTATAAGGAGAGTAATCATATTCCTTAAATGCTTCTATATGCAAGCCTGCATGCAGCAATGCAGAAATGCTTTCATCAAGGCTATGATTCCAGCTTACCGATTTATTATTTTCAATTTCAGCTTCTCTGTCAGCATAAGTGCCTTCCTCAATTTCTGCAATTGTTTCTTTATTGAAATAAGAATATTTTATTTCTTTAATAGCATTATCAAACATCCAAACTACAGGATGAAATTCTACTAACAAAAAAATACCACCGGGTTTTAAACTTTTACAAATAACATCTGCCCATTTATTCAGGTCGGGCAGCCAGCCTATTGTTCCGTAGCTTGTAAATACAATGTCAAACTGTGTATCAATATGTGCTAACGTATCATACACATTGCAGCAAATAAATTCAGCTTCTAAATTCATTCTCTCTTTTAATTCATTTGCTTTTTTAATTGCTTCATCACTCAAATCAATACCCGTAACAACTGCACCTCGTCTAACC
>JACMJP010000375.1 GCA_014380545.1 Chitinophagales bacterium
CAATTTTCTGTTAAACAATTATTTTGTGGTACTGTCTTTTTAATTTGTCTTTCCGGTAAACCGTGAAAACTAAATAAAATATGATCATAATTTTCAGGGTGGTATTTTTTTCCGATCTGAGAAAATGCTTTAATAAATAAACCATTGTTGTGAAAACTTCCGATGAAATGAATATCAGGAATTGCAAACCATTTTTTTACAATGCGCATTACCTCCGACTGCGCAGATCCATTAGATGCGGAAGCATATTGCGGAAATAAGGGAAGCACAATAATTTTCTCAACATTATTTTCTCTCAAAATATTTAAGCCCGTTTCAATAGAAGGGTTTTGATAGCGCATTGCTAACTGCACAATAAAGTTTTCTCCCAACGCCGTTTGTAATTTTTTTGCAGCTCTTTCGGAATAAACTAAAAGCGGAGAGCCTTCTTCCATCCAGATTTTCTTATAACTTTTTGCTGACCTTGGAGCCCGTAAGGGAGCAATAATAAAACGAACTAATACATTTCTCTGAAATGCGGGGATATCAATTACCCTTTCATCAAGTAAAAACTGCTTTAGGTATTTTCTAACATCGCTCACTTCCGGTGAATCAGGTGTTCCCAAATTCACTAATAATATCCCTGTTTTATTTTGCATACATGAATTGAGTTAATCAATTTAAGCAGGTGCAAAAATAATAAAGCCGGCAAGTATGGGCCGGCTTTATGTTCAAACTATAGAAAAAAGCTTTAATCAATCAGTAAATTTATATCCGACTCCCCTTATAGAATGAAAATATTTTGGGTTTTTCGGATCGGTTTCAAAATATTTCCTGAATGCAAGAATAAAATTATCTATCGTTCTTGTTGAAGGAAATACATCATAACCCCACACGGTTTGTAAAATGTGTTGTCTTGAAACTACTTCATTTTTTCTGTCAATTAACAATTTTAATAATTTCAATTCTTTACTCGTAAGTTTCACGGCGCCGTGCAAGCCATTTGCTTCATAAGTAACAAAATTAATCTTATTATCCCCAAAATTATATTCACTAAAATCGCTGTCGGCAGATAAGGTTTTGGTTGAACGTTTCAATAATATTTTTACCCTCAGCAATAATTCTTCAAGATTAAATGGTTTGGTCATATAGTCATCACCACCTGTTTTTAATCCTTTTATTTTATCCTGGCTGGTATCTTTTGCTGTGAGAAATAAAATAGGTGTATCCATATCTTCCAGCCTTATCTGTTCACACACATCAAACCCATCCATTTCAGGAAGCATAACATCAAGTATTACCAAATTAAATCGCTGTTCCTTAAAGTTTTTTATTGCTTTGCTTCCATCAGGAACTGCAACAACTTCATAATTTTCTAATTCAAGATTAAGTTTCAAATTTTCTCTTATGTGGTCTTCATCTTCCACCACTAATATTCTGTATAGCATATCGTTTGGTTTTGTTACAGAGCAATATTACGTCCCGGATTAAAGAAAGGTTTTGTCATGTGTGTCATGAGTTTGTCCTTTATTCGGGAAATGTCATGACAGTGTCCGTGTTTTGTCAAATGAATGTATCATGCAACAGGAATTGTTATTTGAAAGATACTTCCCTTAGGGTCATTATTTTTTACTTCTATATTGCCATCATGAAAAGCAACAATTTGTTTTACTATAAATAAGCCGAGGCCTGTGCCTTTTGTAGTTCGGGTATCTTCGCTGCCGATACGATAAAAACGATCGAATATTTTTAATTTTTCTTTTTCAGGAATACCAATGCCAGTATCAGCTACATGAAAATAAGCATGTTTATCATCACCAAATACAATTACTTTTATAAATGCTCCTTCCTTTGAATATTTAATTGCATTTTCAATTAAATTATAAATAACGGAAGTAAATGATAACCTGTCAGCATGCACATATACATCTTTTTCTATCTCAGCTTCAAACCTGCGTTGACCTTTAAATTTCTCCTGTATACGGTCAAAAATATTTTGTGTTATCTGCGATAAATTAATAAAATCTTTATTTAGCTGAAAATTGGAGCTGTCAATTTTAGAAGCAAGGAGGATATTTTCAACTAAATTTTCAAGCCTGTCAATATCATCCATTGAAATATTTGCAAGCCTTTGTATCTGCTCTTTATCCAGGTCTCTTTTTTGTAATGTTTGAACAGATAATTTTAGAGAAGCCAGTGGAGATTTTAATTCATGTGTGATAGATAAAAGAAAATTATTTTGCTGCCTTGTTAAGATTATCTCATCACTAAAAGATTTCCTGATGCGCCAGAAACCAAGTGAAATTAAAACAATGAATATTGTTCCTTCACCCAATAACATCCATTTTTTGGAATTGAAATCCCGGTATAATTTTTCAAAATCTGCAGTTTTATAGAATTGTGCCTCTGTTCCTCCATTATAGGTAAATACCGCCCTTTCTCTTGCAATCAGAGTTTCATAATCTTCCCTGTTATTCTTTTGTAGTAAATACATCCACCAGATAAATGAAAATACAACGTACACAAATACGATATGAAAGAAAAGCCAGTATTTAGATTTGGTAAGCATTAATCTTTAAAAACGTATTGGTTATCAAAAATCGTATGTAATACTCTACAAATTTTTTCCGCCGTTTGTGTTAAAATTGCATCCGTATGTGCTTCTGAAACAAAACATACTTCATACCCTGACGGACCTATGTAAATTCCCTGCCGCAATAATTCATAATGAAAATATTTGAATTTTTCCATTTTATCCGCTTCTATCTGATCAGCTCTTCTTATTATACAATTATCAGAAAATGAAATCCAGAAAATTGCGCCTAAAAATAAAATATTAACAGATATATTATTTTCAAAAGTGAATTTATTTACCAGGTTTGCAAGCAGTTTTGTTTTGCGTTCAAGTTCAGTATAAAAATTTTCTGAAAGACATGCAGTTAATTGTGCAATACCAGCAGAAACAGATAATGGATTGCCCGATAAAGTTCCTGCCTGGTAAACACCGCCATCGGGAGATATATATTGCATGATCTCTTTCCTTGCACCATATGCACCAACAGGTAACCCTCCACCTATGATTTTTCCGAATGTTATAATATCCGGATGGATATTATAATATCCTGCAGCACCTTCAAATCCAATTCTGAATCCGCTTATTACTTCATCAAAAATTAAAAGAATATTATTTTCCTGAGTGATTGTTCGCAGAAATTGTAAATATTCTTTTCGCTGTAGTAATAGTCCGTTGTTCGCCGGAACAGGTTCAATAATTATACAGGCAATTTCATTTTTGTATTTTGAAATTGCTTCTCTTATTGCTTCTTCATCATCTAAGGCAACAACTATTGTTTCATTTGCAAATGCCGGAGGAATTCCGAGTGACGAAGTTTCGCCGAGTGTAACTAATCCTGATCCTGCTTTTACTAATAATGAATCGGAATGTCCGTGATAACAGCCCTCAAATTTTATGATCTTATTTTTTTTTGTATATCCTCTTGCTAACCTTATGGCACTCATCACTGCTTCAGTTCCGGAGGAAACAAATCTTAATTTTTCTATATAGCGGTGATTTCCTAAAATTAATTTGCCAAGTATATTTTCATACTTTGTTGGCGTTCCGAATGACGTTCCATTTTGCAAAGCAGCGCTTACTGCACTGATTACTCTTTCATCAGCATGACCTAAAATTAAAGGCCCCCATGAACCGCAATAATCCACAAACGCATTATCATCTTCATCATAAATAAAACAGCCCTTTCCTTTTTTTATAAATAAAGGAGGGCCAATAACTGATTTAAATGCCCTTACAGGTGAACTCACCCCGCCGGGGAAATATGTTTTTGCTTCGTCAAATAATTGTGCTGAGTTGTTTGTATTCATCTTTTTAAATTCACCCTTTATTCATTCGTACATCATCATTCATCACCGTTCACAACCGGAAATTCAACAAAAAATGTAGTCCCGTTGTCAGGCTCACTTTCAAACCAGATATAACCTCCGGCAGATTCAATAATATTTTTACTCATTGCCAAACCAATTCCCATTCCTGAGCTTTTTGTTGTAAAATTTGGCACGAATACCTTTTCTTTCTGCTCATCTGTTATTCCTATACCATTATCTTTTACTTTAACTACAGCTCTGTGATCATAACTTTCCAGCGACACTTCAATGCACCCCTCCTGATCTTTGGTAATTGCCTGTGTCGCATTTTTAATTAAATTATTAAATACTCTTATTAACTGATTTTTATCCGCATACACAAAAATATTTTTATTCGGCAATATCATTTTAATTTCGGCTTCTTCATTTTCGGAAAATAAATGAACGACATTATCCAGCACATCATTTAAATTCAATGATTCGTTATTTGCCTTGGGCATAATGGCAAAATTGGAGAATTCGGAAGCGATAAAAGATAAATTATCAATTTGCTCTAGTAATGTTTTCGTCACTTTTTCTGTAAGTTCTTTTGAATTAGGTGCATTTGATTGTAAGGCCCTTTGTAAATGCTGTATACTTAACCGCATTGGGGTTAGTGGGTTTTTAATTTCATGCGCAACCTGTTTTGCCATATCCCGCCATGCACTTTCCCTTTCTGATTTGGCAAGCAACATCGCACTCTTTTCCAATTCTTTCAGCATCGCATTGTATTCGTCAACTAATAACCCTATCTCATCTTCATGTTTCCATGAAATAAATTCATTCTTCTTTCCGAGTTTAATATTTTTAAATGTTCCAGCTATAGTTGCAAGTGGTTTTGTAATACTCTGCGCAACAACAAAGGCAATAATTGCAGCAATTACCAATAATAAAACATACACATTAATTAATGCCACCATGAAATTAGAAATTTCGGCACGAAGGTTTTGTTCGGTTGCGAAATAAGGAAGATTTAAATAAAATATTACTTCACCAACTTTATCCATTATTGGAACATACGCAGACAAATATTTTAATTTACCGATTGTTTCATCCTGAATGTACCATGTTTCTTTATCGCAACTCATTTTAAAATATGCAAGCGGATTCATTTTAGTTGAAACCAATCCCCTGGAAAAAATATCGGGTTGTGATGAAGTAATTAATTCGCCGGATGCAGCATATAAATTAATATCCATGTCGTGTATCTCAGATAATTCTGTAGCACGGTTCGTAATCCGCCTGAGCATTACAATACTCTGTAACTTATCATTTCCTTTCTTGCGGGAGTCATCAAAGATGTAATCAATATTCGTTTGTACGGCTTCTATTTTTGTGAGTAGTCTTTGTTTGTGTGAAGCATTATATTGATTTGTAATATAAACGATAGTTGCTACTCCCATCATAATAAAAGCAAATACTATTAAACTGATAACCGACACCTGTATCTTATTTTGCAGCGAAGTATTCAGCCATTCTTTAAATTTTATTTTTCCTTTATAAATACTTACAATAAAATTGACACTAATTACAAGCGAAAGAAACAGCAGAAAAAAGAAAAAGATGTAAGAAAAATAAGAAAACGGCTCTAAAAAACTTTTAATAGGTCCAGAGACGACAACCTTCTTATTTTCATTTACCCGGTAAATTAAATGATCATAACCATTCAGGTCAATATCCGCATATTCCTCATTTTTTTCAACGTAGAATACATCCATTATGGGGTAAGAAAACTCTCCTTCCCTGTCAATAAGTGAATGATCATTATATATTGCATAATCAAAACCTGAAAAACTTTGCAGGGTTTTCAGATCGTCATCAATTAATAATTCAGGGTAAATGCTTTTATTTGAAAACCTTTTTGGTATTAATTCTATATAGGCTGTTTGAGCATGAATAGAATCTTTGCGCAGCGGTAACTCCGCCAGGTAATAATAATTGCCGGTATTATCATTTATAAAATATAAATTTTGTGCGGCAGTTGTTTCTCCGTTATACTCAATAGCACTTATAAAATAATTGCGTTTGTATATTTTATCTTTATCTCTGTTGCTGCTCACAAGGAGGCTGTCGTTATCATAAATAAAAATATCGCTTTCATACTTTTTAAAATAATTATTTTGAAGATCCTGCCGCACCTGGTTAACAATACTTTGTTTTACCTGGCCTGTATCATAAGCTGCAAGCTGCAGCAAAAGTGAACGGGTTATTTCATTTTCTATATCACTGAATAAATATTCTGTAAGTGCATCTTTCTCCACAGATTTTTTTATCGCAAATAATTTTTTATTCTCTTCACTTTTTGTGAATAATGTTGTATTAACAATATATGCGCTGAATCCTGCAAAAAATATTAACCAGATCATTACAGCTGGAAAACTCCTGAGACGGAATTTGCTTTTTTGCAAAAATAACCTGATGAGAATAATGCTGATACAAAACAACACCGGATCATATTCAGCTTCTATATTTGTAATTCTGATAAAGACAAACAGCAACACACCTCCTGCAGCAAAAAATAAAATTGCTGCTGAAAGTGTGTGGTTCCTGAAAACAAAATCAAGTAAGCGGATTGAAATTAACAGGTAAAATAATAATCCCGTAGTGATGCACAACATGCCTGCAAGGCTGAAAAAATTCAGGGAGAAGAAATTATGTATATCAAAAGAAATAGCTGAATCAAAAACCAAACTTTTAAAAATGCGCAATACAAGCCAGCCGAAAAAATAAAAAACAACAATAGATAAGAAGCTGTAAAAACCAGTACCATTGTTCCTTCTAAAGCCATGGAAATATTTCAGAAAAAATAAACTGAAGGTAAATGCCGTAATTGTTTTTATCAGCAGATCTCCAATAGAATTTGCTATGCCTGTTGAGGCATAATAAGCCGGATCAAATAAGCTAATATACCTGAAGGCAGGTTGCTGCAATACAATGTGTAAAACAAATAATAAGACTATGAGAGAACATAAAAGGACAAATATTCCTTCCATTTTCCCAAAACGTTTTACAATCTCTTCGCTAAATAAATAAAAAATGATAAGCAGGATGAGAAAAGTGATAATGATGAAAACATAAAACCAGTTAGAAAACAAAGGAGTAAAACTGCTTGCAGTGTTATAGCTGATATAAAATATTTCTTCTCCCTCATTATCATGAATTGCATAGGCATCCGGTGATGCTTTTGGTGAAATAGAAAAATAAGGGGGGATATAAATTCCTTTTGTTTTTATATCTGTGAGGTATGCATTATTAATTCCATATTCAAACCTCAAGGGCAAAAAACCTACTGTGCTGATCTGTGAATTTGGAAAATCGTGTTTTAATACAATATAACTTCCATTCGCCTCTGTTATTAATAAAGGAATATCATTTTGTGATGTTTGCGCCTGTACGGGAATGATCATATTATTGGTCCACATTACTGCTGAATCATTTTCATACACAACGACACCAAAAGGCAGATCAGCTATTTTTTTAAATTCTTCAAAGGTGTAAGCATCTGTTACTAATTTGCTCACCATTTCTTCATCAGAAATTATATGTACAATTTTTTCCTGCAGATCACGAAACTCTTCCTGTATGTCTTTTGCAGAATGTGCAATAT
This sequence comes from Chitinophagales bacterium, assembly GCA_014380545.1. Taxonomy (GTDB): domain Bacteria; phylum Bacteroidota; class Bacteroidia; order Chitinophagales; family BACL12; genus JACMJP01. The sequence continues at coordinate 7,508 of JACMJP010000375.1, forward strand.
CGTAATGCACTTTTGCATCGTTGAAGAAAATAAAATTTGCCCCCGCACTCAGCACAAGTAAAATAAATAATACAATATATGTGTTTCTATTTTTCAAATAACATCCCTATTTTTATAAACATCTGCGATAACATCTTATATTTGGAATTCAAAATTAATGCTTATTATTAGCATCGAAATCCTAAACTACCTATTCTATGAGGAAAAAATGTACACTCTTTTCTATTTTGTGTTTAGTATCCATACTGCATATTAACGCACAAACAATCCGCACAATTACAGGCACCGTTAAAGATTCTAAATCAAATGAAACCATTCCCGGTGTAAGTGTTTTTGTAAAAGAAGATAATACAAACGGAACAGTTACGGATATTGACGGAAAATTTTCCTTAGATATTCCCTCCACTGCCTCAACACTTATTTTCAGATATGTTGGCTATTTCGAAATTGAAAAACCTGTTACAGCAGGTTCGGTAATGGATATTAGCATGGATGCTGCAAATGTAAATTTGGATGCCTTTGTAATAAGTGCATCCCGAAGGGAAGAAAAAATATTAGATGCACCTGCAAGTATCAGTTTAATTACTGCACAACAAATTAAAAATACTGTTGCCATTTCACCTACTGATAATTTAAAAGGAACACCAGGAGTTGATGTTATGAATACAGGATTAGTGCAAACAAATGTAGTTACAAGAGGATTTAATAATATTTTTTCCGGTGCATTATTAACAATGGTAGATAACAGGTACGCAACTGTTCCATCGCTGAGAGTGAATATTAATATGTTTATCCCGACAGATAATACCGATCTCGACAGAATAGAAGTTTTAAGAGGGCCTGCATCTGCTTTATACGGGCCCAATTGTTCAAATGGTGTTTTACATATGATAACAAAATCACCTATTGACCAGGAAAAAAAATTCACAACAACATTTAGTGCCGGTATCGGGTTTCGCAGCAAAATAGATGACACAATTGCAATATCAAATCCCATAGATCCTTCTACAGGAAATGTTTATTTAAATTATACTCCGCAATTTGATTACGAATCTATTGGCGATAGATTAATGTACACAGCAGCGTTTCGCCATAGCGGAAGAATTTCTGAAAAATTCGGATATAAAATTCTCACAACCTATTTTTCAGGAACTGACTGGTTGTATGATGACCCGCTTGAACCAAACAGAATATTAAAAGGATATCAAACTTCAGAAGGCAGGCAAAATGATCCTGATTCAATTGATAATATCAGGAATAATTCACTGGAGAAAATTGGATTAGATGGCAGATTAGATTTTCGCCCCAAAGATGATATAGAAATTATTTTTGCATCTGGCATCACACAAAATGATGGAATTGAATTGACAGGCATCGGTGCAGGCCAGGCAGTAAATTGGAAATATTATTATTCGCAATTACGCTTCCGGAATAAAAGATTATTTGCACAGGCATTTATAAATGGAAGTAATTCAGGAGAAACATTTATTTTACGCACAGGAGATTATATTACAGACCAGAGTAAAGTAATGGCCGGGCAGGTACAATATTCAAGTGACCTCTTTAATAAAGATCTTTATTTAGTTTATGGAATAGATGCACTATTAACAAGGCCAAATACAAACGGAACAATTAACGGAAGAAATGAAGAAGATGATGAAATAACAGAGATCGGCGCATATGTGCAGGGTGATTATAAAATAAATGAACAGTTTAATATCATTGGTGCATTGCGCTATGATTATCACAATTTTGTTGATGATCCATTTTTTTCTCCAAGAGCAGCACTTGTATATAAACCAAATGCAAAGCAAACATTTCGTGCAACATTTAACCGTTCGTTCAGCGCACCATCATCAAATAATTTAAATCTTGATATTTTGCAATTAGTTGATCTCGGTGGCCTTGGTGCCTTTGGACAGGATCTTTTTAGTTTAGATTATTTACCAAGTATCGGCGCAAGGGCAGTTGGTAATCGTGGCGGTTTTACATTTTCTTATGATGAAAACGGGCTGCCGCAATTTCATTCGCCTTATGCACTTGCAATGGGCGACCCAACCGATCAATATTATTCATTGGGAGAAAATAGTATTTTAAATAATTACACATGGGATGTTGCAGTTAATTTATTATATGAAGGAATTGTGGATGCGTCAGGATTAAATTTACCTACAGTAAAATCTATTTTCGGTCCTTTTCTTCCATCCGACATTTCAGGGATTGCGAATAACACTGCATTATTAAATTTAACAACAGGCGAATTTGAGCCCATTGATCCTTCAACTGTGCAGGATTTTGGAGGCATTCGCAACTCTGCAACAAATACATACGAGATAGGTTGGAAAGGTGCACTTGCCGATAGTAAATTATTTGTTACGCTGGATGTTTACAGAGATGATAAAAAAGATTTTGTAAGCCCGCTCACGAATATTACACCAAATGTTTTTCTTGATGCCGCTACATTAACTTCGTATGTTGCACCATATATTACAGAAGTGTATAACGATACACTTTATTCTATAAATGCAAGTTTGGTTGATGCTTCATTTGATGCAAATGATGATGGAAGTGGCTTGGAAGAATTTATTGCAACAGTGGTTGGAGCCGGTGCAGGTGTTCCTATGGGTACAATTGTTCCAACGCAATATGATGATGCATCCTTATATGTTACCTATGTAAATATTGGTGATGTTACAGTTTATGGTTCTGATCTCGGAGTTACCTATTATGTAAATGATGATCTTAAAATATCTTTTGCTTATTCATGGGTTGATAAAGATTCCATTCCCGTTGAAGGTGCACAACTTGGTTATGTTGCATTAAATGCACCCAAAAATAAAATTGGTGTAAGGGCAAGCTACGATATAAATAAAATTGATATGAATGTTGGATTAACTTTCCGCTGGCAGGAAAGTTTCCCCGCAAACTCCGGGGCTTATGTTGGTCCCGTTGACGATGTGCATGATATGGACCTCACATTAAATTATTTTCCTGATTTCTGGAATGATTCGCAGTTCTCTTTTTTAATTACCAATTTATATAACCACGAACAGCAATATTTTGTTGGTTCACCTGTAATAGGTAGAACGATGTTTTTTAAAGTGACGAAATCATTTTAAAATTTTCTAATTTATTTTGCAAGCACAATGATATTAAAAAGTCATTGTGCTTTTTTAATTTTATAACATGAAGAACCCAAATCTTCCTTTCATCCTATTCAATGTTACATGTATTTTAGTTTTATCTATTTCAGTATTGGTGCAGGAAGGGATGTTTATGGATGCAGTTTTATATACAGATGTGTCAAGAAATTTAAGCGAAGGTTACGGCACATTCTGGTTGCCGCAATTCAGTTATCATAATGTATCCGGTATGCCTGGTTTTCTTGAGCACCCACCCTTGGTTTTTGGCATACAATCCGTTTTCTTCAAAATTTTCGGCGATCAAATATTTACTGAAAGGATATATGTATTCTTCTGTTTATGCCTTTCCATTTTTCTTGTACTCAAGATCTGGAAATTAATTTCAAATAGCAGGGAAGAAAAAAATATTTACTGGTTGCCTGTTTTTTTATGGCTCATCATGCCAATCGCCTTTTGGACTTATCAAAACAATATGCACGAAAATACCATGGTGGTATTTATTTTATGCTCTGTATATTTTTACTTAGTAAGCAGAAAAAAGAAAAAATATTTTTATTTATCCATCGCCGCTCTCTCAATTTTTCTGTCAACTTTTAGTAAAGGGTTGCCCGGATTTTTCCCTCTTACGCTTCCATTTTTATATTGGTTATGTTTCAGAAAAAACAATTTCATGCAAATGATTACCGAAATTATTTTCATAACAGCAATTCCTGTGGCGATTTATCTTATCTTATTTAATTTACCTGCAAGCAAAGAAAGCCTCAATCATTATTTATTCGATCGTGTGCTTCACCGTATTGATGCAGATCCTACTGTTAAGAGCAGGTTTTATATTTTAGGTGCAATTGCGATGCAGGTGATGATTCCTGTTGTAATTGTTAGTAGTGTCGTAATGATAGCAAAAAAGAAAAATGCATTCCATCTGCAAAATGAAAAATTACGGAGCAGTATTTTTTTTATTCTGATTGGTTTATGCGGTTCTCTTCCTATAATGTTGACGCTGGTGCAAAAAACATTTTATTTCACCCCATCTCTTCCTTTTTTGGGGATTGGATTCGCTTTGCTTATAAACCAGCCGGTTTCCAAATTTATTTACCAA
>JACMJP010000376.1 GCA_014380545.1 Chitinophagales bacterium
CCTGTAAAAAAAATGAAATCAAATTTTTCTTTTAATAATTCCTGTGCTCCTTCACCGTCTGTATTTATGACATGCAAAAATTCAGGTTGAAAATTTTTATTAATGATTTCCTCTAAAACTGCTGCTGTATGTTTTGTAATTTCAGAAGGTTTTATAACAGCTGTATTTCCTGCAGCCATAGCTCCAAGTGCCGGACGTAAAGCAAGCATAAAAGGAAAATTCCATGGACCAATTATTAATGATACTCCATAGGGCTGCTTATGAATATAACTTTTTGCACGGATATGAAATAAGGGTGTCTTTCTTTTTTTAGGGCGCATCCATCTATGTAGATTCTTCAGCATGTATTTTATTTCATACTGAACAAGCCCAACTTGTAATCCCCATGCTTCAAATTCATTTACATGCATGTCTGCCCAAATTGCATCTATTATTTTCTTTTCATTTTCGGTTACAATATTGAGTAGTTTTTGTAATTGCTGCTTTCTGAAATCATAAGATAAAGTAATACCACTTTGAAAATATTTTCGTTGCTGTTCAACAATATTATGATATGCAGGATTCATCGTTTTGATAACTGAAAAGACAGTAATTAAGATTTTCGAAAAGTACAACTTTATCCGCAAATGTATAGCACTCCTGCATTCAAGATTCCTTTTTATCTTTGACTTATTCACCACCACAGCCTATGTATTCAAAAGAGAGATTTTTATTTGTATTTCTGCTTTTAATTTATTCTGTGCAGTCATTTGCACAACAGGCGACATTGAAAGGAAAAATAATTGATATTACAAACCAGGAAGCACTTATTGGTGCGACAGTATTTGCAGCAGACAGCATTGGAACTGTAACTGATCTTGACGGGAATTATACGCTTACACTTGATGCAGGAAATTATACTATCCGATTTAGTTATATAAGTTATAAAACGCAAATAAAAGAAATTGTTCTTGCAGCAAATGAAATAAAGGAATTAAGCATAGAACTTGATCCTGATGAAGGTATTTTAAATACTGTTGTTGTATCAGGAAGTAAATTCGAAAAATTAATTGGTGAAGAAACAGTTTCGATTGACGTTATTAAGCCTGCGTTGATTGAAAATACAAATGATATAAAACTTGATCAGACATTACAGCGCATACCGGGCGTAAATATTATTGACGGGCAGGCGAATATTCGGGGTGGAAGCGGATATAGTTTTGGCGCTGGCAGTAGGGTTTTATTACTCATGGATGATCTGCCAATATTAACAGGTGACGCTGCTTTTCCAAGCTGGGATTTTATTCCTATGGAAAATATTCAGCAGGTAGAAATTATTAAAGGTGCGGCAAGTGCACTATATGGAAGCAGTGCATTGAATGGAATCATCAATGTGCGGACTGCATACCCGACAGCAATACCTGAGACCAAATTTTCTTTTTTTAACGGAGCTTATTTTGCACCTGCTGATACAGCACAAAAATGGTGGGAAAATAATTTTCCATTCTTTTCAGGGATGAGTTTTTCACATAAGAAAAAATGGAATAAGCTGGACGTTGTTGCAGGTGCGTATTTATATACCGGTGATAGTTACATGAAAGATATTTTTAACAGAAGGGCAAGAGTGAATACAAATTTGCGCTATCGTGTATCAGGTAATCTTTCTATTGGGGTAAATGTAAATGCACAAATAAACAGAAGCTCTACATTTTTTTTCTGGAATAATATTGATTCCGGTTTATATATTCCTTTTGATAATACTATCACCTTAAATAAAGGATTTAAATTAACAATTGATCCGTTTTTAAATTATTATGCACCAAACGGAGACAGGCATAAAGTCTTATTGCGGTATTACCAAAATCATGCATTGAATCAAAATGACCAGAGTTCTTTAGGTGATGTTGCATATGGCGAATATCAATATCAAAAACATTTTGAGAAAATAAAATTTGTAACCACAGGCGGCATTGTTGGAAGTTATGCGCAAACAATTGCAGAATTATATGGCGATACAACTTATACAACTTCAAATGAAGGCATATATATTCAGCTTGATAAAAAATTTGGAAATAAATTAAATACAAGTGCAGGTATGCGCTATGAATTTTATCAAATTGCAGGACTTAATGAATCGAGGCCGGTATTTCGTGTTGGTGCCAATTATCAACTGGCGAAATATACTTATCTCAGATCATCATGGGGGCAGGGCTATCGTTTTCCAACAATTGCAGAAAAATATATTTCAACCAGTATTTCTTTATTGGGAATTTATCCAAATCCTGATCTGCAATCTGAAACGGGATGGAGTGCCGAATTGGGAATTAAGCAGGGAATAAAACTCGGAGCTTGGCAGGGATTTCTGGATGCCAGTGGATTTATTTCTGAATACTTTGATATGATGGAATTTACTTTCGGCTACTATCCGGAAACTGGCTTGCCATTTCCATATGGATTTAAATCATTAAATATCGGTAATACAAGAATTAAAGGAGTTGAATTTTCTCTAATTGGTGAAGGGAATCTCGGAACTATGCCGACGACAATTATTGCAGGTTACACTTATATAGACCCGAACTTTCAGGAATTTGATTCTATAACCGACGCAAGCAGCAGTGCAGATTATAATATTTTAAAATACAGGTTTAAACATACAGCAAAACTGGATATTGAATCAACAATAAAAAAATTCAGAATTGGAGTGAGTGTAAATTATTTCAGTTTTATGGAAGCTGTGGATGCAAAATTTGTTGAACCATTATTTGAAGGAACAGATATTTATATTATTCCCGGATTAAATGAATTTAGAGAGGAACATAATAACGGCGATTATGTAATTGATCTTCGCCTTGCTTATAAATTAAATACTTCGAATACGGTTTCTATTATTTGTAATAATTTATTGAACAGGGAGTACAGTGTTCGCCCTGCAATGATGGATGCGCCGAGAAACATTACTGTAAAATACGCATTGCAATTTTAAATCAAAGTAAATTAAAAAATGACACTTGCCGCTATAACAAATATTCTTCGTAAACGCATTACCGAATACCGGCATAACAACCGTATTAATACTTCTATTAATGAAGCAATTAATTTAATTGAGATTGCTTTAAATGTAACTGAACTCGGCATAAGCAACAACAGAGCAATCGAAATTTCTGAGGAACACTGGTTTGAACCAGACTGGAAAATTATTTATGCACTTGAAAAAACAGAATGGGATGATCTGATTGACCTTTACCGTGAATTAGATTTTAAAGTTAAGGAGCGCAATTGGTTTAGAAGTTAGTATCAACATTTACCCTATACTTTGATTAAGCCAGCATTTTTTCTTTTTATTACTCACCGATATTGGGGATTGCCGCATATTTTAAAATCAGGTAATATTGTAATTCAATTTTATTTTTGGATAACTGCGCAAAACATAATGGAACATGATAGATCTGAAAAAAATTAATAATTACCTGCAGGGAGATAGTTATGATAAAATTCAACAGCAGGTAAATAAAGGCAAAGTTGGTAAGCCAATACCTAATGAACATCAAAAAAAATTAAGGGAGCTTCATATTGAAGAATCAGGATCAATTCCCGATACTGTAATTGGAAAAGAAAGGATACTTCTTGATAACGACCTGCTTGGGATAAATTATTTAAGCCGTGGATTAAGAGCAGCAAAATCTATTTGCCGGGTTTGTGTGCGTCAGGAAGATGGAAAAATTCTTGAGTATGCAACAGGCTTTATGATATCGCCCAACTTAGTTATTACAAATAATCATGTAATTCCCAATCCTGAAAAAGCCAACTCAGCAACTATTCAATTTGATTATGAAATAAATATTTATAAAGAATTAAAAGAATATACAGAATTCAGATTAAATCCTGCTGCATTCTTTATTACACATGATAAACTGGATTATACAATTGTTGCTGTAGAAAAAGCTCCCGTAAGAAATAGCAGGCCATTAAATGATTTTGGCTGGCTGAAATTATACAGGGAAACAGGCAAGGTTGTGAATTATGAATATGTAACTATTATTCAGCATCCGCAGGGAGAAGCGAAACAAATTGCTTTGCGGGAAAATAAGATCATTGCAATTCTTGATAATTATTTGCGCTATCATACAGACACTGCATCAGGCTCATCAGGTGCTTGTGTATTTAATGATCAGTGGCAGGTAGTTGCGCTGCATCACATGGGTATTCCGGAAATGAAAGGTGATAAATATGTAAGTGTGGAGGGAAAATTATTATCAAAGAATGAGATTCATGATGACAAACAATTAGTATGGATCGCCAACCAGGGAGTGCGTATTTCAAAGATACTTGAAAATTTATCACAACGGGAAAATGAAAATGCATTTGTAAAAGAGCTTATGCAAAAAAATGTACAACTCACAACACAGGAATTTGAAAAAATGATGGATGAACTGAATAAGAATATTCAGTCAAAGTATGGATACAGAAATAAAGAATATGAAGCACCTGATAATATTATTCCTGTAAAGGACGGTTTGACGATTCAAATACCGATTACAATTGAATTCGGTACAAACGGAAATATTTCTGTAAATGCGCTTTCAAAAGAACAACCTGATAAATATGTTATTGCTGAAAATAAAACGCCATTGCCTGTAAGCTCAGGTGGCGAAATTTTTACGGAAGCAATGGTAGTTGATCCTGATTATACAATC
>JACMJP010000054.1 GCA_014380545.1 Chitinophagales bacterium
TGCAAGATTTAATTTTAAATGTGTATCAGCAGATGTACTCCCTAAATCATTAACTGTTGCAATAAGATCTTCTTTTCCCAAAACTTCAAGCATATCTTCATAATCATTTCCATACAGCGCTTCCATAATCCTGTTTTCAAAATAAACAGTAAATCCTTCATTGAGCCAGAAATCATCCCATGTTGCATTTGTAACTAAATTGCCGCTCCAGCTATGCGCCATTTCATGCGCTATCAATGCAACTAAACTTCTATCGCCTGCAATAATGGTGGGTGTTGCAAATGTTAATCTCGGGTTTTCCATTCCACCAAAAGGGAAACTGGGTGGCAAAACAATTACATCATATCTGCCCCATTCATATTTTCCATATAACTTTTCAGCAACCTCCAGCATTTTTTGCATATCAGCAAATTCATATATGCATTTATCGATCATTGTTGGTTGCGCATAAACACCTGTTTCATTACCTATTGATTTAAAAACAAAATCACCAACAGCTAATGCCATTAAATAAGATGGAATCGGTTGGGGCATATTAAATGCATAAATTCCACTTTCATTTTTTTGCTGCGGATTTTCTGCACTCATAACAGCAAGCATATTTTTGGGACAAGTAACTGTTGCATCATAAGTAAATCTTACTCCCGGTCCATCCTGGCAGGGTATCCATGTTCTGGCAAGAATTGCCTGCGACTGTGTAAATAAAAAAGGTGATGTTTTTTCAGCAGTTTGCTCCGGCTTTAACCATTGTAAAGCATCTGCATTTTCAGTTGTTGAATAATAAATATTTACCTGCGTAATGTTTTTTGGAACAGAAATAATTAAAGGTTTTCCCAAAACAGAATCATTATTTCCGATTGAATATTCAGCAGGCACTTCTGCATCCTTATTTTGCAGTGTTACAATTTCTATATCAAGGTTTCTTGTATCCAAAATAATTTTTTCTATATCACTATTGTGCTGAATTGTCCATCTTGCAATTCCTTTTAATTTGCCTGAATCAAAATCTACTGTTAATTCCAGGTTGAGATGTTTCACCACAATATCATTTGGTTTCGCATAAGAATGCGGATCATTTGCGTACATAATTTTTTGATTTATATCTGCAGAATTATTTTGTTGGTTGTTTTTCTTATTGCATGAAGCAAGGAGAAATAAAGTTGCGAAAATGCAAGATAAGAAATATTTCATGGTAAGAATTGAAATTGTGTATTGATAAAATGCGTTCGCTTAGAAAGGAATTCAATATAACTGCGATGGAAGATCGCTTTGCTCAAATCATGGATAATTTTATAAATAATCCAGCGCAAGCATCAGACTTGTAAATACAAACGGCAGCATTATCCAGAAAAATTGCGAATAAAAAATTATTAAAAACACACAGGCCGCAGTAGATAAAATTGTCATTAACCAATACACACTGCGGGATTTTTTCTTTTCTGTTTTTTCCATTTTTATAAAAATTTTCGATGCAAATATAAAAACAAAATCCGGAGCAAAAAGTCCGGATTTTTTTGGGGTGAATGATGGGGCTCGAACCCACGACCCTCTGAACCACAATCAGATGCTCTAACCAGCTGAGCTACAATCACCATATTGAAACGCAAAAATAATAAATTATAAGATGGAATTAAGAATAGAAATATAAGAACTACGATTCTTTAAAAAATAAAAAGATTCCCATTATTTGCATTAGTTCTAGGCGCCCGTAAAAA
>JACMJP010000055.1 GCA_014380545.1 Chitinophagales bacterium
AATGATCCTGATCTTATCAATAAGAGCAAACGGACAATCCGGGAAGAAAACAGCAGATGAAGAAAGGTTTGTTTGCAATCTCACAGATACTTACTACAATGATCATGTAGCGCCCAGAGTTAAAAAAAATATTGATTCACTCAAGCTTATCGGAAAAATTCCTTCTACTTATGCAAAGTTAGCTGAACCAACAGTTGACTTAGCATGGCCTCTGCGTATGACTGCAGATTATGCCTCCACAAGCGGTGTTTACAGTTATTACCGCATCTCAAACTTTCGTGATCTTCAAGCTGGTACAGGTATGCTTGACTGGATGTGTAATGAAGATGAAGCCGCCAGGACTTACGATGGTCATAACGGTGTGGACATAGCTCCCAAACCTTTTATGTGGCAGACTATGGATGATCAGGTAGTTGAAGCGATAGCTGCTGCCGACGGGATCATTGTTGATTTCTGGGGAGACGGTCCGTTCGATAGAAACTGCGAAAACCCTGATCTGGGTGATGCAAACTTTGTACAGATACTGCACAGTGATGGTTCTATAACAAGTTACTGGCATTTGAAAACGGGTTCGCTTGGAAATTTTTCACTTGGTGATTCAATAGTAACAGGTCAGTTCCTAGGCAAGGTAGGCTCATCAGGAAATTCAACAAATCCGCATCTGCATTTTGGTGTGTCTATAGATGATGGTTCAGGTTCTATAGGCGTTGAACCCTGGTATAGTGAAACGGGATGTAATACTACTGTTTCAGAAAGTTTATGGATTGACCAAAAACCATATTATGATCAGGCTATCCAGCGCATCTCTACTCATGATGCTGAGCCGTTATATAAAGAGTGTGCTGAATATGAAGCCGGAGAAAATGAAGATGTTTATATCTGCAATCATTTTACTGAAGGCACTACGATGTATATCAATGTCGGTATCCGTGATTACCAGTCCTATGATTTTGTTACTATTGATATCCTGAATTCATCAGGCACCGTGCTGGAATCTTTTATTGATTTTTCTGATGGTTATGATAATAGTGCAGACCTGGTTTTCTCAGCAGATTTAGAGGGTTATGCTGATGGCCAATACAGCATACGGGTGAATTATTACGGAGTGAGCTACCATTTCTTCACAGTTGGATGTATAGATGCTTACTCACTGAGTGGCGCAATTAGCGGCACAAGGGGTTGGCTTGCGGGCGATAACATTAATTCTACTATAACTGTATCCGGATCTTCAGCAAATAATATCCGGTATGAAGCTGGAGATTATATTACATTAAACCCGGGGTTTCGTGTTTCAAGTAATGCACAATTCACTGCAAAAATAAATGCATGTACAATAGGCGGAGCTAAAACAGCAGAAGAAACAACTACTTCAATAAATAACATCAGAATTTATCCAAATCCGAATGAAGGAAAATTTGAAATTGATCTATCAGCATTCATGAATATAAATACACCTCTTCATTTAAAAATATTTGACATGAAAGGAGAAATAATTTGGGAAAATAAGATTGATATACATACTGATAAAATACATGTAGATGTTTATGATCTTCCAAAAGGGATTTATTCGCTGGTTATAAACTCTGAAAATAGTTTTGAAGTAAGCAAAGTTGTGATACAATAATAAAAAATCATACTTTTGGGTGAGCCTGCTAATGAAGCAGGCTTATTACTTTTACAGAAAAAAAATTATGAAACAGATCTTTATCATCTTACTTATTTGCACATCCACAATAACATTTTCGCAAACTCAAAGGGAAGCAAACGAAATGCAATTGATGATGGAAGCAATGACCCCAAATGAGAATCATAAAATACTTGCTGCCATGGAAGGTGAATGGAATTATACCTGGAAAATGTATATGCCGGGAGCACCTCCGATGGAAAGCACAGGGATATTAAAAAATACGATGATACTTGGGAGCAGATTCCTGCAAATGGAAAACAAAGGTCCTGGTGTTATGGGAATGCCCTATGAAGCCCTAAGCATCTTCGGTTATGATAACCGCTCAAAAAAGTTTACAATGTTTGGAGTAGATACATGGGGAACATATTCAGTTTATGCAGAAGGTGATTATGATGCAGCTTCAAAAACATTCAGATTATCAGGAGAAGATTCTGATCCGAGGATAAATAAAACGCAGATTTTCGAATTTATATTTCGCATGACTGATGCCAATAATATGAGAACTGAATTATTATTTGTAAATGAAGAAGGCGGATGGGACCTTGTCATGGAGTTTGATGCTGTAAGAAAATAATGTTTTTCAAAAAATAAATATTCAGGATAGGACAAGTTGCTTATATCCTGAATATTTTCTTTCTCATTACTTAACAAGAGTAATATTTCCTTTCATGATGTTTTGTACACCTGCATCATCATAAAAAGAAATATAATAAACGTACACTCCAACAGGTTGAGTTTCGCTTTCAAATGTACCATCCCAACTATAATTTGCTGCATTACCATCAAAAACTATTTCGCCCCAGCGGTTATAAATTTGGAATTGGATAAGCCTTGATGGATCAACAATAATTAATTCAAGCAGGTCATTTATTCCATCAGCATTTGGAGAAAATGCATTTGGAATATAGAGATCATTACACAATTGAATTTTTATTTCATCAGAAATTGTGTTGCATAATAATTCTGAAGTTACAGAATATGTTCCTGCTTCAGTAATAATTATACTTGCATCGTTTGAGCCTGTGCTCCATTCATAATTCGGCAAACCCGGGGTTGCAATTAATTCAAAACTATTTATTCCGGCAGGTGGGCATAATTCAAGGTCTTCTCCTAAATTAATTGTTTGCCCGAAATTCGGATCTTCAGTAATTGTAATATCATCTGTAAATGTTTCGCAAGCAGTTGTAATTATAACTGAATAATTTCCTGCTTCCGTTACTGTTAAATTTGCAGATGTTTCTCCGGTGTTCCATGCGTAATCAGAAAATCCCGGAGACGCATGAAGTTGTAAACTCCATCCCGGGCTTGCACAAATTAATGTATCATTACCTAAGTCTAAACCAGGATCAATCGGTTCAATTACATTCACAATAAATGTATCAACAAAATTTGCGCAGTCAGCAAAGCCTGATAAATAATAAATTCCCTCTTCATCAATCGTAATATCTGGTGTTGTTGCTCCTGTACTCCAACTATAATAATCATATCCATCAAATGCTTCAATTGTATAAGGTAATTCTGTAAAACAAATTTCAACTTCTGCAGAAGTTGTATATATTGAATCAACTACAAAAATAATTTCTGCAGTATCAGCTATTGATCCGCAACTTGTTTCCATTTGCAACCAATAATCTCCGCTTTCAGTAACGGTTATTTCCTGTGTTGTTTCTCCTGTACTCCATAAATAAGAATCTCCACAAGTTGGTGCTGTTAATGTTATTGGTGCACATACAATGGTGTCGTTTAAAAATGCAGCTATGAGTGAATCAAGAGGAGTAACTAATACATCATCAATAAAAACGTATACGTATTCATTATAAGGATCTCCTCCATCATCAATAATGGGAATAAAATCTGTTTCATCATCCCCTTTAAAATTTCCAATTGTTATCCATTCTTCTCCACCTGCTGCTTGATAGAATCCACATACCTTATACCAGATGCTTGTATCAGTTAAATAGCTTCCTTCAGGGTTTTCAATTTGTGGAATATAATCAATTTCACCTGCATTAAATGGTTCATAAGGACGCTCATCAGAAATATTTGCACCGAAATCATCAGAAGTATAATTCATAACTCCTCCTTCAAAATCTTCGGTAGTATGTGCACATGCTACCCAAAATTCAATATAGTAACATTCATCAGCCACCATCGGCTCAATAAATTTAGCCTGCACATATTCCCGCCACAAATGGCTATAGACATAAAGAAAAAATCCTGCAAAAGCGTTGCCGGTTCTTGCATGCTGATAATCAGAAAAATATTCATTTGGGACATCAACTACCGAACCTGAAGATGAGCAGCCATGAAAATAATCGGAAGTGGCACTATTAGGGCGTAACCACTCATCTACAAAAGTGTCATCATCAAGATCAATATTGCTGTAATATTCGGGGCAATCATTATAATCTTCAAAACTTGGGTTCGGGCATATATTATATTGAGCAAATAGTTGTGATGAAATTATGAAGACAAATAGCAGATAAAATACTTTCATGAAAGTTATTTTTAAGATGATGAAAGTTACAAATTAATTGTAACCCGTCAGAACAATAGAAAAATATTATAAGGAAATAAAATCAAATTTCGCATCTCAGGCATTAAATGTAGCCAGTCTGATTTAATTAA
>JACMJP010000377.1 GCA_014380545.1 Chitinophagales bacterium
ATACTTTAATACATCACCATCGCTGTCATATGCAGCAAGATTAAAATTAAACACCTCGCCAACCGATGCTTCAGCAAGCGGTACATTTGATATTACAGGAGCTATATTATAACCAAACAAAAGAGGATCAATTATAATTAAAGTTGTTTGAATATAAAACGGCTGATTTACCGAACCATCTATATTGATAATTTGATCGATCATATTAGGATCTAAACAATAAATAATATATTCATCCGACGCTGCGTATTCATGTGTGCCCTTATAAATACTTTTATTTACATCACCCATTATTATTTCTTCAATGCGGGAGATGGTATCGAATGAACCATCACCATAATTTATTTGCAACTGATCACGGTCAGCGGGAGAAGAAATATCCATATAATATGTTATGGTGAATTCATAATTATATCCACTCAAATGTTCATAGGAAATATATCCTGTTAAACTATGGGTTGCTTTTGCCGGAAGAAAAAATAATATTGCCGGGATAAGGATGAAAAATTTGTATTTCATAATGGAATATTGTTATTATAAAATTAGCCTAAATCTGATTATGCATCAAGCGACAGATATGAACTTCGTATCTGAAAAGATTCCGGGTCAGGCCCGCCTGCGGCAAGCAGGCCCGGAATGACATTGCGGGAATATTTAAATCAGTTCTCCTGAAATGTATCTGAAAGAAAATTAATATCCCGGGTTCTGCACAAGATTTGGATTTACATCCAGGTCTCCTTGCGGTATAGGATAAATTAATTTCGGGTCGTTATAATTCATTGTTGCAACTGTTCCGTGCAAACGTTTTACGTCCCATATTTTAAATCCTTCCATAGCAAGCTCTAATCTTCTTTCATATAAAATATCATCTACATTAATATCTGATGCTGCAGTTAACCCTGCTCTTGTATGCACTGCGTTATAATCATTTAAAGGATCATCACCCACACTTGTACCCAAACGTTCATTACATTCAGCTCTTATTAAATACATTTCCGCCAAACGAATAACAGGAAGGTTGCCAAATTCAGTATTGAATTTAGATGTATATGTAGAACCGCCAATTTCCTCAAATAAAGTTAAACGGATGTCTGAGGGATCATATAATGCTAAATGTGCGGCTTCAATTTCAATATCACCTCTCCCTCCATAAATTGTTGGAGCAAAATATAAATTCATGGCATTTGTTCCATCCTGTTCTGATATTTGAATTGCAAAAACATCTTCATCTGTATTTTCTTCCTGCCCGAAACATTCTGCAATATTTGCAAGCAATTCATAATTACCGGAATTAATTACTCTGTCTGCTGCGTTGCCTGCATTTGCATAATCTCCCATTTGCAAATACACTCTTGCAAGTATTGCAGCAGCTACAGATGAATTCGCATAAAAATCATTTTCATCTTCCATTAAACTTTCTGCTGATGTAAGATCCGCTATTGCCTGCGCATACCCTTCTTCCACTGTATTCCTGGTAACAAAACTGCTTTCATCAAATCCTGTTGTTGCCGTTAATACCATCGGCACACCTGCTTGTGTATTTCCTCCGCCTGTTTCATACTGCTGACCAAATGATCTTGTTAATTCGAAATAACATAAACCTCTTAAAAATTTTGCTTCTCCTTCCACCTGGTTCCTGTCATCTTCATTCACTACATCTAATGCGCCAAGTATTGCATTACATGCATTAATTACAATATATGCATTGTTCCACAATCCGCTAACATCTGTATTCGTTGAAAGAATATTGCGCTGAAAAATTTCTTTAGGTGCTGTAAATGTTCCCACCCACAAAATTTCACCTTCACCCGCATATAATTCTGCATTCCGCATTATTTCACCGCCAAATAAAGAGGATACAGATAAATAATCATATGCACCTGCAAGTGCCTGCTTCACACTTTCATCATCACCTAATGCAATTTCATTACTGATACTTTGCGCAGGTTCCAAATCAAGGATGTCTTCACATGAAGTGAATATTGTAAGGAGTAAAATGAAAATTAGTGAATAGTGAGTGGTGAATGGTGAGTGTTTAAAAATATTATATATAACTTTCATACAATTAATTTAAGAATTATTTTTTTGATTTATCTTAGTTCTTAGTTCTATATTCTTAATTCTATATTATAATTCAATACTGATTCCAAGTACAACTGTTTTTGGTTGAGGTGCACTGTAAAAATCTAATCCGTAATAAACATTATCGGTAAATGCATCAGTTGAAACTTCAGGATCCCAGCCACGATAATTTGTTAATGTATATAAATTATAAGATGATGCGTACACCCTGAGATTATTCATTTTCATTTTTCTTATTGTTGCTGAAGGAAAAGTATAACTGAGTGTAACATTTTTTAATCGTAAATAAGAACCATCAGATAAATACCTGCTGGATCTTGATTGTGTGCCGTTATCAAATAACAACCTGTTCTCGGGAACATCTGTAATATCACCCGGCTCCTGCCATGCCTCCAGCTGATCCACAGTTTGATTATCATACTGGCTTGCATTGCTGCTCATAAAAAAATCTCCCTGTAAATTAATATCGTTGCCATACACACCTTGCAGATTAACATCCAATTGAATTCCTTTAAAGGAAAAAGAATTCGACATGCCTGCAAAAAAATCCGGATTCGGATCGCCAACAATTACATAATTAGCAAGTGTAAAATCATTTGTTGTTTCTTCTCCTCCGCCTGGAGCGTTCACATACCAAAGCCCGTCACCGTTATCAGGATCGGCACCCGCAAATTCAGCTCCGTAAAATACACCAAGTGGCTGCCCGACCATAACAACATTCATAAAATCTGAAGCGCCATAATCAATTATTGTTTGACCATTTGCAAGCTCTGTTACTTCATTTTTATTAAATGCGATATTAAAATTCGTATTCCATTTAAAATCATTGTCAAAAATATCTGCATTAATTACAAACTCAAATCCTTTATTTACCAGCTTGCCGATATTTTGTGTTTGTATGCTGTATCCTGAAGTTGCGGGAACGGGAACATCTAATAAAAGATCAGAAGTATTTTTTATATAATAATCTATTTCACCATTTAAACGATCATTAAAAAATCCGTAGTCAACACCAACATCTGTCTGCGCAGTTTTTTCCCATGTAAGATCAGGGTTTGCAATTGTGCTGGGATATAATGCAGGATCTTCTCCATAACTTCCAACACCATAAATTCCGAGATAATTAAAATTACCTATTTCTGCATTTCCCGTAATACCATAACTTGCTCTTAATTTTAAAAAAGATAAAGTAGTACTATTCTTCAGGAATTTTTCATTGGTTATTATCCAGCCCGCAGAAGCAGAAGGAAAAAATCCGTATTTATTATTCGCACCAAACCGGGATGAACCATCTACCCTGCCTGTTAGGTTTAATAAATACTTATTATTATGTACATAATTCAACCTTGCAAAATAAGATAAGAACCTGTAATAGGAAATTGTGCTTGAACCGTTCGTTATTGTTGAAGCGCTTGCCAGTGTTTGTAATTTTTCATTCGGGAAACCTGTTCCTTCTACAATGGTAGTAAAATCATCATACTTTAAATATTCAACTCCCGGAGTAAAATTAATTGCATGCACACTATCGAATGTTTTATTATAATTGAAATATAATTTTGAATTAAATACCTGCACCCTTGCACTGTAACTTTCACCTAACCCTCCTGAAGATTGTCCGATAGAACTTTTATCACTTGTATAATAAAATTGTGTAAGGTTTGTAATATCTCCGCCTGCTTCTCCTCTTAATGTTAGTGAAGGCAATAATTGTAATTCAGCAAAAAAATTCCCTATTGTTCGGAATGTTGTTATTTCACCTTTTGTATATTGAAAATCAGCATAAGGATTTGCATATAATGCAGTAGGAGGATTCGTATAGTCGCCGGTTACTGTGTCAATAAATGGAACAATTCCGGGTTCTGCAACTATCTGTAATGGTGTTTGAAATGAATTATCATCCGGTATATCATTATTAATACTGCGGGCAAGATTTAATGTTTGCCCAATCTTTAATTTGGGTGTAAGCTTCGCATCCAGATTTATTAATGCACTTAAACGGTTTCCTGCATTGCCAAGCATAATTCCTTCCTGCAATGAATAACCGAAACTTGTGTAATAAAGAAAATTTTCTGTTCCGCCTGATGCAGAAAAATCAGTGGTACTTGAAACTGCCTGTTGAAATGCATAACTCTGCCAGTCAACATCCACTTCACCGGTTCTCCAATCACTCCAGCCAGCCATTTTATCAAATCTCTTTTCTACATTATTCAGATATTTGTCTATTGCTTCCTCTTCTGTATCATATCCGGTAATATTATTTGCAAAATCATATTCGCCTGCATTAATTGCAGCCTGTGTATAATAATCAACATATTGCTGTCCGTTCATAAATTCCCTTAAACGGGAAGGTGTGCTTAATCCGAACTGA
This sequence comes from Chitinophagales bacterium, assembly GCA_014380545.1. Taxonomy (GTDB): domain Bacteria; phylum Bacteroidota; class Bacteroidia; order Chitinophagales; family BACL12; genus JACMJP01. The sequence goes on from JACMJP010000377.1 coordinate 4,451, forward strand.
TGATCAAATGTAATTTTTGCTGCGCCCTGTTTTCCTCTTTTTGTAGTAATAATTACAACACCATTAGCGCCCCTTGATCCATAAATTGCAGCAGCACTTGCATCCTTTAAAATATCTATACTTTCAATATCATTAAAATCAATATCATTCAGCGGATTTAAATAAACATAAGTACCGTCATTTACATAGGTAGTATTAATAGCAACTCCGTCTACAACAAACAATGGCTGATTATCTGCATTGATACTTGATGAACCTCTTATGCGAATGCGCATGGCCGCACCCACTTTTCCATTGTTGGCTTCTATAAAAACACCTGCAGCTTTTCCCTGCAATGCCTGTTCAACTGTACTTACAGGTGTTAATTCAATATCTTCTGCTTTTACCTGGCTTATACTTCCTGTAACCTGTGTTTTAATTTCTGTTCCATAACCCACCACAACAATATCATCAAGAATATTCTGCGATTGTTTTAGAATTACATTTAAAACAGAAGAAGCAGTTACCTTAATTTTTTGAGGTTCATAACCTACAAAAGAAAAAACAAGTGTTGCAGGTGATGGGAGAGAGATAGTATAATTTCCATCAATATCAGTGACTGTTCCATTTACTGTTCCTTCTTCAAGGATGGTTACACCAATGAGTGGCTCATTATCTTCAGCACTCTTAATGTTACCTTTTACTGAAATGTTTTGTGCATGTGTATACGCAGAAAGCAGACATGCAAAACTGAAAAGTACAATTTTGTTCATAGACCTTGTTTTAGAGTATGGTTGTTCCTGTAGCAAATAGGAACAACCGGATGCTAAATTATAAAAATTCCTGAAAGCACCTAAACATAAAAATGTCAGTAAAACAAAATTGTTAGATTTTATGAAAATAGGATTACAAAATAGAAGACATCTTTCAGATCATAGCTAAACAAATAAAAAATCCCTGCTAACTATTAGTCAGCAGGGATATATTCTTAATACAACCTACGGCTCTTTTTTCGAATTTAAAGTTTCGTATTTCGTATTTGAAAATTTACATCATTCCGTCCATTCCGCCAGGCATTCCTCCGCCCATTTGCATTTCTTTCTTCTCAGGCTTATCAACTATTGTTGCTTCAGTAGTTAATAATAATCCCGCAATAGACGCAGCATTTTCCAACGCAACACGACTCACTTTAACAGGATCAATAACACCTGCTTTCAATAAGTTTTCATATACTTCAGTTCTTGCATTAAATCCATAATCACCTTTTCCTTCTTTCACTTTTTGAACAACAATAGAAGCTTCTATTCCGCAATTTGTAACAATTTGACGAAGTGGTTCTTCCAAAGCTCTCTTCACGATCTCAACTCCTGTTCTTTCGTCTTCATTAATTGTTTTCACTTTATCCAATGCTTCTATTGCACGAATATATACAACTCCGCCACCGGGAACAATTCCTTCTTCAACAGCAGCTCTTGTTGCATGTAATGCATCATCAACCCTGTCTTTCTTTTCTTTCATTGCAACTTCAGTAGCAGCCCCAACATATAATACAGCAACACCACCACTTAATTTTGCAAGACGTTCCTGCAATTTTTCTTTATCGTAATCAGAAGTTGTTTTTTCTATCTGTGCTTTTATCTGCGCAATTCTGGATTTAATATCAGCAGGTTTTCCTTTTCCGTTTACAACAGTTGTATTGTCCTTATCAACTACAATTTTATCTGCCTTACCAAGAGAAGTTAATTCGGTAGTGTCCAATTTAAATCCTCTTTCTTCACTTATAACAGTTCCACCTGTTAATACAGCAATGTCCTCAAGCATCTCTTTTCTTCTGTCGCCAAAACCGGGCGCTTTTACCGCACATATTTTTAACGTGCCCCTTATTTTATTTACAACCAATGTTGCTAATGCTTCACCATCAATGTCTTCAGCAATAATGAGCATTTGCGCTCCCTGCTGTGCAACTTTTTCAAGTATAGGAAGCAGATCTTTCATGCTGCTTATCTTTTTATCATAAATTAAAATGTATGGCTTGTCTAATTCAGCTTCCATATCATCTGCATTTGTAATAAAATAAGGTGATAAATAACCACGGTCGAATTGCATACCTTCCACAACATCTACATATGTATCTGTTCCTTTTGCTTCTTCAACTGTGATAACTCCGTCTTTTGTAACTTTTGCCATTGCATTCGCAATCAGTTTTCCTATCTCTGCATCATTGTTTGCAGAAATAGCAGCTACCTGTTCTATTTTACTGTTATCATTACCTATATTTTTAGCCTGCTTTTGCAATTCAGCAACAGCAACTATAACAGCTTTATCCGGTCCTCTTTTCAGATCCATCGGGTTAGCACCTGCAGCTACGTTTTTTAAACCCGCAGTCATAATTGCCTGTGCAAGAACAGTAGCTGTTGTTGTTCCGTCTCCCGCAACATCACTTGTTTTGCTTGCAACTTCTTTCACCATCTGGGCACCCATATTTTCAATAGGGTCTTCCAGTTCAATTTCTTTTGCCACAGTAACACCATCTTTTGTAACATTAGGTGCACCATATTTTTTTTCAATTACCACATTACGTCCCTTTGGGCCTAATGTAACTTTTACTGCGTTTGCTAACGCATCTACTCCCGCTTTTAATCTTTCACGGGCTTCAATGTCGAATTTTATTATTTTAGCCATAGTATTTATTTGTTGATTTGTTATTTGTTGATCTGTTAATTAAAATGAATTGCGATTTACGATCATATTGTAATTATAAAATTGCAAAAATGTCGCTCTCTCTCATGATGAGATATTCAGTTCCGTCAACTGTAATTTCAGTGCCTGCATATTTTCCATAAAGAACCGTGTCGCCAACTTTCACCATTGTGGGTTCATCTTTTTTACCGGGACCAACAGCGATAATGGTTCCTTTTTGTGGTTTTTCCTGAGCTGTATCAGGGATTACAATGCCGCTTTTAGTTTTGCTTTCAGCAGCTGCAGCTTGCACCAATACTCTGTCTGCCAGAGGTTTGATAGATAATTTGTTTTTAGCCATATTTTATTGATTTTTTAAATTTATAAGATGTTTTTAAGATGTTGCTGACCTGTCAGAAATTATGCCCGTGCAGCAAATCCACATCTTTATGAAAATGAGGCGCAAAGATGAGGACAATTTTTCAGTGAAACCAGATATAATGAAAATAAACTGTCAATTTTTGCTAATTCAATATTTAATTTTTTAATAATATCTGAGGCATTTCATTATGCTCCCGATTTTAGAGATCGTTGTTTGAAAGATTGTATAGAAAAGATATCTAATTAGATCCGTCCACCATTGCTGCATTAACTGCTAATGTACCAATATTATTTCCAACCGTTAAACCAGCTTCGCAATCAAAACGAAAATGAATTCTTGCATAAATACGGGATTCAGAAGCATCATGTGCCCATGCATTAAAGGAGCCTGCATTTTCAGGAAACATATATCCTAAAACTGTAGCAGCAGCACCGGAAAAAGTTGAGTGGCCTGATGTATAAGAAGGAAAATTAGGGATACCAAATAAACATTTTACATCCTCATTTTCCTGTGCCGGTCTCGGATACATATAATAATATTTTGCATCCCAGCAACTGATACCGGCATCCATCATAGCTGTATTCAAATATGCTAATACTCTTGCAGTTCTTAAAGGGCTTAATTGATCCTGTAAACTATATTGAATTGCTATTTTATCCCAGTGTCCTGCGGGTGTATAAGTACTAAATCCATCGCCCCAGAAAAATGCAATATCCCTTTTATCATTTGGAAGATGATCAGTATAACCTTTTAATTCATTAACCGCTTCCACATATTCAGGCGACCCTGTTAAAGGTGGCGGAGGCGGACGCATTGTTTCAATTGAATCGACCCACCATGTATTCACTCTTCCAAATTTTGGTGTAATGCCAATTGGCCTTTGCGGTGTTTCAAGATTTTCCCAATGATTCCATGACCCGCTCCAAAGTGCATCTGCCTGCAATTCTATTTCTATATATTCATCCTCTTCTACCTGTGCGAATTTTGTACTGTCATTTTTTGCCCTGCCAATAAAAATTTCTGTCAATAAATATCCGAGTGAATCTCCTGCATTAATATCACTCTGCACATTCATACCGGACCATAATCTTGTATTGCGCACTTCATTTGCCATTTCTGAAATATATTCTGTTTCAAGCGGAAAAAGAAAGCCGAGCATATTTTCAGCTACTCTTGCAATAACTGCATCTTCTGATGGATAAGAAGGTATATTATTATCAGGATAAGAAGGAATTATTTCAGTATCAACTTTATAAGGTGCGGGCCTGTTGTATTCATATTTATAATGCCATGCTGCAATTAAAGCATCATACATTGCTGTCGTAAGATAAGCATATGCACGACATGCATAAGGCGGATTCGCGAAAGGAAAATAAGGATATGTATCGGGAAAAACTGCATCGGGCACATCATAACCTGATGTGTCATTCGGTGCCGGAGGTAAATTATATTTTGCAACTAATTCCTGGGTTATCTCTATCCATTTAACGATGGTATTATTTCCCCAAAAATCAATTGCACTTTGCTGATCATCCGTTATTTGAAGATTATAATTTTTTACTTCTTCCAGTTCATTTAAATAACTGTCTGATGTTATTGGTTCGGGTGCGGGTAATGTTACAAGTGATGTTCCTGTGAGATAGATTTGTTCCCACTCTCCTCCCGTTGAATCAACTGTTGAGTAAACATAAGATTCAAATGCCGTGTATCGGGGTATATCCGGATTGCAGGAATTAAAAACAAAAAATACAATTGATATACTTATTGCAACAGGGATTAAATTCTTTTTCATCGTATTTTAATTGATGATTAATTTATTTGAATAGCTCTCATCATTACCTGTTACAGAAATAAAATAGGTTCCCGACGGAATTGAAAGTATATCAATTAACATTTTTCCATTTCCTTCCAAAATATTTTCCATTACTTC
>JACMJP010000378.1 GCA_014380545.1 Chitinophagales bacterium
ATATTTCTTTATATTTTTTTGATGACACACAGGAAGACAACAGTAAAGCAGAAAGGAGCACAACAATTACAGTAACAAATCTTGAATTATTCATATTCAGGTTTTCCAATTCATATTCTAAACACATGCCATTAAAATTTCATTAAGATCCAGTTCAATATGAATTCAGCTATGTCATCACATCCAATAGGCTTTATAACACATTTTCATTTGTCATATTGATGTAAGTCTGTCTGCAAATAAAAAATAAATATTGTGGTATAATTTCCCCAAATTGATAAGAAATTTTCAACCTAATTAATTGGGATTTTTATTTTGATCCTTTATACACAGTTGTATTCGGATGAAATGTTTTCCATGAATGCCAAAACTCCTGGTAAGATTGAACAGGTTTTAATTGTTTGCCCTCTAATATTCCTGCTGTACATTTTCCATAATAATTCCAGGTTGAATTTGTATTTATATCTTTTAATGTTGTAGTACTTGAGTCATAAATAAACTCCAAACAAAGTGTATCAATCATCCTGTTATATGTATGAAATGAAATTGTATCATCTTCCATTAATATTAATACGGGAGTATTTTTTATAGTATCATTAATAACTATTTCTTTTTGCAGATCATTCCAATCATAAGCTTTTTCACCTTCATTCGTTTTTACACCAATCACCCATGATTTTAATTGCCATGAATTCCAATCTGTTCTTTCAAGCGGGTCACTTAAAGTTCCTTCATCATATTCTATAAGATAGGAATACTGTTCTGCAAATACAGGATCAGGCTGCATAATTTTGGTGCCCGGATATTTTTCCATCCATGATATTAAACTCATTTGTTGTGATGGGATTTCATTTAAAAAATCTCCCTTTAATTTTCCTGCAACGCATTCACCAGTTGCCTGCCGCCACCAGCTTTTTGTTGTTGCATCTTCAAACATCGCATTAAAATAATCCATGCCCACTAATCTGAATTCTTCTTTTTTATTATTTATAACCGGGTCAAAAACTCTTCCTGTTCTGCAAACCGTACAATATGTAACCATAACGGGTACTCCCCCAACAGTGTCTTCCACCTGGTGATGATAACCAATTAATTCAACCGGGTATGCTTTTGCTTCACCATGTATTTCAATTCCGATAATTTGATTATACACTGGAATTTTATTTGTGTTCACATCGGCAAATATTTTTGCTTCAGGTTGCCGGAACATTTTATCAGCTCTTGCAATATAATTTGTAAAATAAAAAACTGCAGCATAAAGAAGCAGAGGAAGAATTGCGGCAATCTTTTTTACCCATTTACTTTTTATTACATAATAATATACCGGCGCAGCAATAATCAATAAACCAATAATCCTGAATATCCATATGTATCTGTTTACAAAGTAAGCAGCTCCGACCATTTCATCCTGCTGGCTGCCTGGAAAAGGCATGATCCAATAAACTCTTAAAATTTCAGGTATTATTAAAATAAGAAACCCGGTTAAATAAAGTATAAAATTGCCCATAGGTGAAATTACCAACGTAAAGTAACAACAATTTTATGAGGCAATTTTACCTGTTTATAATAGTTTTACAGTCTTACTTTAATAATTTTATTTTTAATTTTATAGTATGGTCTGGCTTTCATTTTCAAATGTAAGAAAAGATTATAAGCGTACTGCGATCATTCAGATACTACTTATTTTCAGTGTATTAATGCTGGGGGATATTTTTAATGCTTCATCGTCTATGATGGGCAATAAATTAACAAATGGCCTTCTGTTAATATTAGAAGCATTTTATATCATTATTTTAATACAGCTTGCCAAACATTTAAATCCATCCCGATTCCTGAATAATGTTTTAATTATATTGGTGGCTACTATTTTCATTTTATCAATTATTGCATTAAACCCCTTCATTGAAATTGTAGGAAATAAAGTACCCTGGCTTATTGCGGTACACAGTATTTTATGTGTTATTGAATGTTATATTATTGTACTGGGATTAACTGACATTTATTCTGCTAATTTGCATATCGCCGAAAGATTATGGGGAAGTGTTGCAATGTATTTATTAATCGCACTCGGATGGGGGAGTTTTTATGAATTGTTTGTTTTGACAGATCCCGATAGTATGGGAATAACATTACAGGCGGGGTATCAAACCTATTCTGAGAGTTTATATTATAGTTTATGCAGCATCAGCGGAACCGGAAGTGTCTATATAACTCCATCACATATGATCAGAAACTTTGCTTTAGTGGAAGCAGTGTGGGGTGTTTTATTTCTGGTGATGTTAATAGGCAGATTATTTTCTTTGCCATCTGCTACAAAATAAATGAAGGAATATTGATAAATATCATTTAAGTGCTTACAACAATTTACAATAACTTCGCATCTGTAAGTTGATGATTATTAAGAATGAAAACATGAAAACAAAAATCAATAAAAAAAATCTCGGTGCATATTCTGCTTTAGCAGTTGTTTTTATAGCTGCCGGAGAAGACGTACATGCACAGGTAGTTTATACCGATGTTGAGCCTGACTATCTAATGACGGAAGCATCTGTTTCACCTCCCGAATTTAATTATCTGAATATTGATTTTAATAATGATGCTGTAAATGAATTGCTGATGGGTTTCGGAAGTTCTACATTTAACGGCACATGCTACAGGGCAGGTTCTATGAGTTTCTATGTTGCGAATTATGCTTCACTCATGGTTTCAACAACAATCGGTGGCAATAAACAGGTAAAAATTTTAAACGAAGCAGAAACAATTTCAGCATCAGGAAACTGGGATAATTATTTATTAAAAACTTTTCTGCGTTCTTATTACTATATGGATGATTGTGATACTGATATTGAAAATGCAGTGTTATACGGAAACTGGAATAATGTTTCCGATAAATATGCAGGTATTCGATTTTCAACTGATGGAGGAAGTAGTTATAATTATGGTTGGGTGCGCATGTCTTCCAATGTATTACCTGATTCAGGTGATGCAGTGATTGATATTATCGAAGTAGTTGGTTATGCTTACGAACAAACTGCCAATACACCAATTAATGCAGGAGCTGGTTACATTCCCCAAACAATACATGACGCTTATATCGAATTTAATATTTATCCAAACCCTGCACAAAATTATTTAATTGTAAATGCCGTAACTTATACTGTAAATAAATTAAAATTTAAAATTACAGATATACAGGGAAGGAATTTAAGTGAGGGTGAATTAAACTCAAACAATAGCTTAAATATTTCTGTAAGGGAATTATCTGCCGGATTATATATCCTTAATTTATTTGATAAGAATGAAATAAGAATTAGTGCAAAAGAATTTGTGAAGCAATAATTACAGATACTGCAATAACAATGTAGGATAAACCCCAAGAATTAATAATACAATTACTCCTGCTATTAAAACAATATTATAAGTGGCGGGAGTAATTATTTTTATATCGGTTTCACTTTTCTGAAAACAGGTACTCATCACTCTGAAATAATAATATACCCCTGTAGCAGAATTTAAAACTGCAATAATGACTAACCAGATCTTTCCATCTTCAATTGCATTGATAAAGATTGCGTATTTACCAAAAAATCCAGTCATGGGTGGAATACTTGCAAGTGAGATCATTGCCGCACAAAGTGAAACAGTTAATAATTTATTTTGAGAAGATAGTCCTTTTAATCCTTCAATTCTATCATCCTTCTTGTGCTCCTTAACAATAAAATAAATTGCAAAAGCAAGAATTGTTGCAACACCATAACCTGCCATATAAAATAAAATATACTTATAACTTTCAGGGTTTAATGTTGCAATTGCGATCATAACATATCCTGCATTTGCGATTCCGGAATATGCTAATAATCTTTTTAAATTAGTTTGGTATAGCGCTACAACATTTCCAACTATCATCGTAAGAATTGCAACAACAGATAATATATTTTGCCAGAGCTCCACATTGCTTTGCATGAATAAGGAAATAAATTTTACGAATGCGCCGAACGCAGCAGTTTTTACTACTGTTGCCATAAAAGAAGTAATAACAGTTGGTGAACCCTGGTAAACATCAGGTGCCCAGCTATGAAAAGGCGCCGCAGAAACTTTAAACAGTAATGCGCTGAGAATTAATAATCCACCAATAATAAATAACGGATTCGAAGTATCACCATGTTTAATAAATGCAGCAATTCCGTCAACGGAGAATGTTCCTGTGGTTCCGTAAATAAGTGTTATTCCCAATAATAAAAAGCTGCTTGCAAATGCACCGATTATAAAATATTTTAATCCCGCTTCATTGCTCAATAAATTTTTTCTATTGCTTGCTGCAAGAATGTATAATGGAATAGATAATATTTCAATTCCAAGAAATAACATCACTAGGTTATTAAATGAAACCATGATAATAGCCCCAGCAAGAGAGAATAACATCAGCGCATAAATATCAGAAAGGTGATCTACCTGTTCACGATAATAATAATGGCTGATAACAAAAACCAACGCCGTTAAAACAATCATTACAACAGAAAATGTAATTGATATCTTATCAAACAATAACATACCATTTAAATACTGAGTGTAATCCCCATTTAAACCAAGTGTGATGATAAGAACAGCAGCAACACATGTAAGAATATTGAGCGGTAATATGAGTTTACGCCATTCAAAAACACCTGCAAACATAGATGCGATACCGGCAATTGCTATAAAAATTATTGCATTCATCTGTTTATATTAATTGCTTCTGTATGCGACTGCATTTGATTAATAATTGCATCCACTGCCGGTGCAGTAAGATCATTTATACTATTCGGGAATAAACCGAAAATAAAAATTAAAATTACTATGGGAATTAAAACTACCTTATCATAAAAATTTAATTCATGGAAATGATTTGTTGATCCGGTTGTTTCACCAAGCATTACTTTTTGATATGAGCTAAGCATATACATTGCCCCAAGAATAACTCCTGAACCTGCAAATAAACAGATCCACGGATTAAATGTATAAATTGAACTCAGCAACATAAATTCCCCGGGAAATGCATTTGTCAGCGGGAGTGAAACGGATGCTAATAAAATAACTAAATACATTCCTGCAAACAAAGGTGCTTTCAACCTTATTCCACCCAATTTATCAATTACATGATTTTGCTGCTGACGATAAATGATCTGACATATGTAAAATAATCCGACAGCATAAATACCATGCGCAACCATTTGTAATAATCCTCCCTGTATTCCTATTGCAGTTGCAGTTAATAATCCTGCTGCGATAATTCCAACATGGGCTAATGAAGCATATGCAAATAATCTTTTCAGATCTTTTTGAACCCATGCAATACTTGATGCATATAAAACTCCGATTGTTGCTAAAATAATTACATATATCCCATATTCATTGACAGCATCCGGCATTACAGGTAACACCCACCTGATGATTGAATATAAACCCATCTTCAGCATAATTCCTGAAAGCATCATAGTAACAGGTGCCGGTGCACTTGTATATGTATCAGGTTGCCAGGTGTGAAATGGGAACACCGGAATTTTAATTGCATAGGCTAACATAAATGCAAAAAATAAAAACATTTGTGTGCGCTCATCAATCACTAAATTATAAATTGCGGAAATATCTGTTGATCCGTTTGTTCCGTAATATGCCATCCATATTATTCCTACAAGCATAAATAAACTTCCGAATAATGTGTAAATGAAAAACTTAATGGTGATCTTTCTTGCTTCACCAGTACCCCACCGCAATACAAGGAAATATGCAGGTATCAATGCAAGCTCCCAGAAGATATAATATAAGAACATATCCATTGCAACAAACACTCCGTTCATTGCACCCTGCATCACAAGCATTAGAGCATAAAATACTTTAGTATTGGAATATTCATCTTTAAATGCAGAGAGAATAATAAAAGGCATTAATAAATTACAAAGAAAAACCATTAATAAACTAATCCCATCCATGCCGATATGAAATTGAATACCCAGCATTTCTATCCACGGAACATTAATGCTGAACTGTTCCCCGCCATTAATATCAAAAACAAAATAAGATGCGATGGTTACACCTAGAGAAATAATTGCAGAGATCAAAGCAAATTGTTTTGCGTTTGCTTTGGGCAGCACAAACAAAATTACTGCACTTACTATTGGAATTAATATCGCTAATAAACTCTGCATTTCTTTTTTTACATAAACATTTTATAGACCAGCAAACAAATGACTCCAATCACCATGGTGAATAAATAAAATCCGATAGTTCCCACCTGCAACAATCGCAAATTGTTTGATAACTCCTGCACTAATCTTGCACTGCCATTTACTGCACCATCCACAACATACTTTTCAAATATATTACTAAAGAATGCCGACAATTTATTCCATGGTCTTACAATTGCTGCATCATATATTTCATCAACATAATATTTTGCATTTAATACTTTTCCGTAACCTTTCAATTCAGTATCACTTTCAGGAACATCTTTTCTCTTATAATATTTACTGAACGCAACAAAAATTATTGCAAGAATTGCGCATGTAGAAATTCCCATTAATATCCATTCTTCCGAAACAGAAACATTTCCATGTTCATGGATTGGAACCACATCACTTAAATAATGCATCATCATTTTATCTCCGCCAAACAAATGCGGGATATTAATTACACCACCAACAATTGCAAGCACACATAAAATAATTAACGGAATAGTGATAACTTTTGGTGATTCATGAACACCATGATGTCCGTGGTTGGTGTCCCCGCCAACCACAAATCTTTCCTCACCCCTGAACACCACAAAATATAAACGCATCATATAAAATGCTGTAATTAATCCCGATACTAAACCAATTGCCCAAAGAACAGGATGATGCTCATATGCTGAAATAAGAATTGTATCTTTTGAAAAGAAACCACTGAACGGCGGCACAGCACAAATTGCAAGCACACCTAAACCGAAAACCCAGTGTGTTATTTTCATGTGCTTACTTAGCCCACCCATTTTTCTGATATCCTGTTCGCCGTTTAAACCATGAATAACGGATCCTGCAGCAAGAAATAATAATGCTTTAAAAAAAGCATGCGTTACAAGATGAAAAAATCCTGCTTCATAAGCACCAATACCCAAAGCAAAAAACATTAATCCCAACTGGCTGACCGTTGAATAAGCCAATACTTTTTTAATATCATTTTGTTTTAATGCAATTGTTCCTGCAAAAATGGAAGTCGCAATTCCGACAACCATAATAATTTCCTGTGTGAAAGGCGCAAGCGTAAATAAAATATTGCTGCGTACTATCATATAAATACCTGCAGTCACCATTGTTGCCGCATGAATTAATGCACTCACCGGAGTAGGACCAGCCATTGCATCCGGCAGCCATGTATATAAAGGAAGTTGCGCACTCTTTCCGCAGGCACCTATAAATAATAAAATTGTAATTGCAGTTATGGTATTTGTATCAGGCACATAAATTTTGGCGTTGTTAAATTCTTCACCGTACGTTAATGATCCGTAATAATTAAATAAAAGAAATAATCCGAACAGCATTGCAAGGTCGCCGATGCGGTTCATGATAAATGCTTTGTTTGCAGCTTTATTATAATCCTGGTTCTTGAACCAGAAGCCAATTAATAAATAAGA
>JACMJP010000379.1 GCA_014380545.1 Chitinophagales bacterium
AAACCTATTTTCATTTTAACAACAAATCAGGTTACACATGAAACACATTTAGGTATTGCACCACTACTGCACGCTCAATTTATTAATGCAACCTGGACAGTAGGTAAACAAATTCATCCTTATGTAAGTGTTGGATTGGGTGCCAGTATATTAAATTTAGGATTGAGTTATAATTGGTAATAACCATTTAATCTCTCCATTTTAATATTTGTAATTTATTATTTGCGATGCTAATTTGAATTGCAGTTGTGCCTAAATATTCTCCATCTGCATCAATAAATACATTTGGTTTACTTTCAATGCTGATCTCTTTACCTCTGAAGGTTTTCACTTCCTTCATCTTTGTATGAACACCACTTTGCAGTTTTGGAAGACTGATCACCATTTTTAATTTGCTCATATTACCAATTACAGTCATATCGAGCAATCCATCGTCGTATTTCGATTCAGGCAATTGTTTTAATCCTCCCCCATTATATTTACCTATACCGGCAGCAATTGATAAAGTTGTTAATTCTGTTGTAACACCATCAACCGTGATTTTCATTTGCGTGTGTTTATAAATAAATAATGAGCGCAAAATCGCGATCTGATATTGCAATTTTGTTCCTCTGAATATACTTTTTTCCTCAAATAATCTTTTTGCAACATGTCCTTCGAATCCGAGTCCTACTATATTGATGAAATATCGTTTACGAATAGTATCATTTTTATGATAACTGCAAATGCCAACATCATGTAAAAATGTAGATCGTTGTTTTAAAGAATTTACGATGGAATTAAGTGAAGGGCATTTTCCAATTGTTCGCACCCAATCATTTCCTGTTCCGGCTGATAACATGGCAATTGTAAATAAATTAATATCAATGCTGCTGTTACAAATTCCATTGACAACATCGTTTGCAGTTCCATCTCCACCTATGATGAGAAAATTGGTATAACCTGCTTTCGCTGCATTACCGGTTATTTCAGACGCATGATCAACATATTCTGTGATTGCAAAGTCAAATGAGATTCCTCCTTCTGTTAAAAGAGGTTTAATTTTATGCCAGAGTTTCCCGCCTTTATTTCTGCCGGAAACAGGATTAATTATTACAAACCATTTATCAATCATAGTGTATGCTTTCAAATGCTGAATTTCGTAAACAGGCACATGCCGCCATCGACTGGATAGCGGATTATCTGGAAACGATAGAACAATATCCCGTTAAGTCGAATGTTCGTCCCGGCGAAATTAGTGATCAGATCTCAAATAATGCTCCTTTTCAGGGGGAGAGTATGGAGGTGATCATGCAGGACTTTAAAAATATTATTCCCAAAGGTATTACACATTGGCAGCACCCCGGATTTATGGCTTTGTTTCCATCGAATGCGAGTTACGAAAGTATGCTTGCTGAATTTTTTACTGCGGGATTTGGGGTTAATGCCATGGTTTGGGAAACTTCACCAGCGGCAACTGAATTGGAAGAAAAAATGATGAATTGGTTGCGCGATATATTTCAATTGCCAAAATCGTTTTCCGGAGTTATTCATGACACTGCATCTACTTCCAGTCTCGTCGCAATTATTTCTGCCCGCGAAAAATATTCCAATTTTAATATCAATGAAAAAGGTTTTAATGGATATGAAGATTTGGTCATGTATTGCAGTGAACAGACACATTATTCTATAGAAAAAGATGCAAAGGCAGCTGGAATCGGTAAAACGAATGTCCGCAAAATTAAAACAGACAAAAATTTTGCAATGGATGTAAATTCATTGCAAATGCAAATTGAAATTGATCTCAAAACAAATAAAAAACCATTTTTAGTTGCTGCTGCTTTGGGGACAACCAGTTCATTGGCTTTTGATCCCCTTTATGAAATTGGTGAATTATGTGCGAAATATGGACTCTGGTTACATATCGATGCCGCATATGCCGGAAGCGCTTTCATACTTCCTGAATATCAACATTATTTAAAAGGAATTGAATATGCCGATAGTTATGTGGTAAATGCACATAAATGGTTGTTCACCAATTTTGATTGTTCCATATATTTTGTAAAAGATGCAGCGCATTTGATAAATGTATTTACCACAAATCCCGATTATTTAAAACGTACTGTTGATGAAGTAATAAATTATAAGGACTGGGGAATAAATCTCGGGCGTCGATTTCGTGCTTTAAAATTATGGTTTGTAATGCGCAGTTTTGGGGTGGAGGGATTACAATTAAAGTTGCGCGAACATATTCGACTTTCCAATGTATTTTATGAAAAAGTTAAGATGCACAGTGAGTGGGAATTAATGGCTCCCTTTGTGATGAATGTGTTATGTATTCGTTATCATCCCCAAAATATTTC